>JBCCCZ010000068.1:0-15034 GCA_039033255.1 Pseudomonadota bacterium | reverse complement strand
TTCTTCGTAAATCTTGGGTCCGTTGCCTGCCAATTGAAATGTCATGGAAGAATCTTTTGTCGCTTTTCGTTTTAACGACAGCGTATGCGCGTACCCTTTCTCAGGTCAAACTGCCTTTGATTGTGTGGTGTTCAGGCTTGTCCTTTAATCCGGACATTCATGCGCTGTGCAGCATCGGTTAATAAGGGTTCTATTGAGACCTTCGCCGCATGAACGAGCAATGACTGCTTTAAGAAACAACGATTTACAATGTCAGTCAAAGGAAGATTTTGTCTGGGACAAAGGAAGTTTCTGGAAAGCGCCGCAGTTAATGACTTCAACAAAATCAATTACTTGCTGACGGTGTTATGGAACGTTTATGTGAGACGTGACAACCGGCGAGGCGCGCCCGTAAGGGAGCGATGAGCGGGTCCACCCATGTCAGGCAATGAGCTCCGAAAACCGCCCGGTTTTCAATTGCTCTCACCGATCCAGCAAGATCCCTGACGCCATGAACCCGCCATCGAGGTTCAATATGTGCCCGTTGATATACCCCGCCTCCTTTGAGGCCAAAAACGCAACCGCCGCTGCGACTTCTTCTGGCTGGGCGTAGCGCGCGGCCGGGATCTGGTCTGTCCAGCGCTTGCGGTCTTTCTTTCCATGCACCTGCAATATCATGGGTGTATCCACCGGTGTGGGGGCCACCGCATTGGCCGTCACGCCCCTCGCACCCAGTTCCGCAGCCAGCAGCCGTGTCAACATGTCCACCCCGCCTTTGGTGCAGGAATAGGCCCCGCGATAGGTATTGGCGATTTGGCCGTTCACCGAACTGATCGTGACGATCCGCCCGAAACCTGCCTCAACCATGCGTCGCCCGGCCGCTTGGCAACAATGAAAGGTGCCGGTCAGGTTCACCTCCAGAATGCGGGCCCAGTCCTGGGGGTTGAAATCCAGAATGGGTGCGGGCTTCACGATCGCTGCACTGGTCACCAACGTGTCGATACCGCCCTTTCTGTCCTGATCCGCAAACACGGCGTCCACCTGCGCGCGGTCCGTGACATCGAGCGCGACCCCTTCCGCACCGCCGCCGGTCTGCGCGATCTCCGCCGCCAGAGCCTCACAGCGATCGGCCATGAGATCTGTGATCACCACGTGATAACCGCCTGCCGCCAGCCCCCGCGCCACGGCCGCCCCGACGCCGCCAGTTCCGCCGGTGATCAGCGCTCGCCTTCGTGCCCCAAGTGTCATCGGTTGCTCCCCATTTGATTTCCGCCCCAGATATGCCGCGTTGAGGCTTTGCTGTGAAGGGGAAGGTGAACATTGACGCGCCTCCTTTTTTAGAGCAAAGTGTCAATTTAACTGGACACATTTCCGTAATTTACGGCTTACAGACCACGCTCTGCACATCAAGCCAAGACGACAGCTGCAAAAGCGTCTTCCGAGCTCGGCCAGACCACAAGACGAGAGGCCCCGCCATGGACATTCTTTTCGGATCAGTAACGGGAACGGCCGAGAATCTGGCCCGCAACGCCGCCAAAATGGCGCGCGCGCGCGGTCATGAGGTGCGCATCACTGAGCTTGATGAGATTTCCATGGAAGAGCTTTCGGAGATGAAAGATCTGCTGGTCGTCATCTCAACGTACGGGGAAGGCGAAATGCCCTTCAATGCAGAAGTGTTCTGGGATGAACTGGAGGTGACAGGCCATTCCCTTGCGGGGCTGAACTACGGCGTTCTGGCCTTGGGGGATACGGCCTATGAACAATTCTGTCAGGCTGGGCGCGACCTTGATGAAAAGCTCGAAGAGCTGGGTGCGAACCGCCGGGTTGACCGGGTGGATTGTGACCTGAACTACGAAAAAGACGCCGAAGCCTGGATTGATCGTGCGATCCCGGTTCTGGACGGTGCCGATCCCATGGCGGTGCAAGCGGAAGGCGTAGATCCGGATGAGCAAAAATGGTCCCGCGCCAACCCTTTCCGGGCCAAGATCGTCGAAAACACCGTGCTGTCGGGTGACGGCTCTACCAAGCAGATAAATCACATCTCGCTGGATATATCGGCCAGTGACCTGACCTATCAGGCGGGCGATTCCATCGCTGTCATTCCGCGCAATTCCGACGCGCTTGTGCAGGCCCTGCTGGATCGACTGAACGCCAAGGCCGACGACATCATTGAAGGCTATGATCTGCCACTGGGGGAACTTCTGGCCTCCAAATTCGAAATTCTGACCCCGCCCGATGACCTGCTGATCGGCGTGGCCGATGTGATCCAGAACGATGAAATCAAGGAGGCCGTTGAGGGCCAGAACCGCGCCAAGATGGACGCCTATCGCTGGAACCGCGACGTGATCGACCTGCTGAATGTCGATCCGCGCCTGGCCGTGGGGTCAGGCATCCTGCTGACACTGTTGCAGCCCTTGCAACACCGCGCCTATTCCATCGCCTCAAGCCCCGAGGTTACGCCGGATCGCATTGACCTGACTGTGGCTGCCGTGCGCTGGCAAAGCGAGGGTCGCGATTATGCGGGCGTTTGCTCCACCATGCTGACTGACCTGATGCCAGAAGGCGCAGAGGTCGACATGTTCATGGTCCCCAACAAGCGCTTCCGCCTGCCCGCAGACGGCGACACGACCACCATTATGATCGGCCCCGGCACCGGCGTCGCGCCTTTCATCGCATTCCTCGAGGAACGGCGCGCGAAAGAGGCGAAGGGCGAAAACTGGCTCTTCTTCGGAGACCGCAATGAGGCCACCGATTTCATCTACCGCGACCGGCTGGAGGGGCTGCAAAGCGATGGCTATCTGCACCACTTGCACACCGCCTTCTCAAGGGATGGCGATGAAAAGGTCTATGTCCAGCACCGGATCAAGGAACACGGGGCTGCGCTTTATGCTGCGGTTGAGGATGGCGCGGTGATCTATCTATGCGGTGACGCAAAGACCATGGCGCCCGATGTCGAAGCCACGCTGCATGAAATCATTTCTGAGCATGGCGAGATGAAAATCGACGCCGCAGAGCGCTATCTGGCCAAGGCTCGGCGCGCAGGTCGGTACCTCAAAGACGTCTATTGATCCGTTCAGCGCCCCGAATTCTTTAAAAGAATTCGATCGCATTCTTTTAAAGAATGCGTTCCCCGCCCGGCTGTGAAAACGGATCAATAATCTGGGCATTGGGGAAAACCTGCGCAATATCACCCGCTGATGTGTCGCGGAAAATCACTTTCACATTGGCGCCTGCATCCATCGTCGCATAGGCGTCCAACCCCTCATCCCGTGCCTTCCAAAGAGTTTCAAGTACCCTCCAGGATCCTGATTTGAGATACAAAAGTGCGGGACGCGCGGCCATCATCGTGGCATGCATGGCCATCGCATTTGCCTCTGCCAATTGCCCCAAGCCGCTGAAATCGCCTGACTTCACCGCCGCTTCAACCGCGTTGCAATCGGCCTCTGCGCGGTCTGGCCAGCCCTCAAATAGGGGGCTGGTGGCGACCGTGTGGTTCATGCCGTCGCGCGAGCTTTGGGATTTGGGGCCGGTATCCACGGGCACAATCGCGATGCGCAGGTCGTTCATTTTGTCTTTGACCGGCCGCGCATGGCTGTCCCGCCCGTCGGTCGCGCGCCCTTTGTTCCACCGCACGAAACCCTGCCAGAAGGACCGCGTGGCACTGCCGCTGCCAAACCGCGACAGCATGCTGAGCATCTCCTTCGACAGCGCTGTATTGAACGCCCCGTCCAGCGCCAGCGTCAGCGCGGCAAATCCGCTGGCGGAGGAGGCAAGCCCTGCCGCTGTGGGAATGGAGTTCGTCGTTGTGATATGAAGCGGCGCGCGGTCTTTGCCTGCGAAAAGATCCACAAAGCGCCAGACTTTAGCCGCAGTCGGATCGTCCGCGTCCATTGGGACACCATTGAAAGTCAATTGGTCCTTTTCCGACGGCGCGACTTTCGTCTCTGTCCCCCAGGTCCCCAAAGAGATCGACAAAGACGAATTCATCGGCAGGTTCAGCCCGGCATCCCGCTTGCCCCAATACTTTGCCAGCGCAATGTTTGAAGGTGCGTAAGCCTCTGCCGTTGCAGGTTTTCCCAACGGGTGGGGCAGGAGGTTTTCGAATATCTGCTCAGGCGTTCTCATGAAACACCACGCCTTGCCGGGCCAGTTCGACCGGCGTGAACCCTTTGGGGACATCGCCCAAGCTCAACACGCAATCCCCAAGCCCTGAACCGGAGATTTTGGCGCCAATCACACCGCTTGCCACCATCGCCCTAGCCACGGCCGCGTCGAGCGCGTCGTCAGACACGCCCAGTCGCTGCATAAGATGTTGATAGGCGGTCAGGTGGGGCCCTGTCGCCTCCCAATCACCGTCTCGTGCCAGATCAATGGTTTCCGCGCTCATATCGCCCATCTCCTGATAGATCGCGTCGATCTCTGCGGGGTCGTCTTCGCGGGCCTTGGCCACGCGCGCCAGCACCTTGGCTGTGGGGGTCTTGTACCCCACATTGAAGAGCGACATCTGCGGCGGGATGGGCAAGGGCAGGGCGGCGGCGGGGCCGTCCTCGCGCAGTTGATATGACAAAACGCCCCCATGCAGAGAGGCTGCCAGATCGGCCCCGCTGCCGCGCCCCTGCAGTTCGCGCACGATGCCAAGGGCCTGATCATGGAGACCCAGCGTCGCAGCACCCTCCAGCCCGGCGAGCGTCGCGACCGTCACCGCCGCCGAAGAGCCAAGCCCCAGCGTCGGATCAATCTCTGAGCGGATATTGAGGTGGAGCCCGCCCGAAAGCCGTTCGCGATGCCTCAGAACGGCGGCAATGACAAAACGGTAGGGGCCTTCCGCGACCAGGCTGTCCATTGGAAGCTGCGCGGCCTCGGCGATCTGGGAGGTGATGGAAAGCACGGCGTCATCGGTGAAGCTCATCTCTACCATGACCCGCTGTTCAATCGCTGCCACGATGGCGGGATGGCCATACACCACCGCGTGCTCGCCAGTGATCATGATGGACCCCGGCGCGGAAACCGTGATCGTGTCATCCATTACTGCGCAGCGGCCATGGCGGGGTGCGCGGGTGTCAAGCGCGCGCCTTCCTGGGCCACCTGCAGCCTGTCCCATTGCCGGTCGGGGTACTTTTCCATCAGGGAGACCATGGCGTCATGATCGGGCTGATAGACAAGGATCGCTCCGCCGTTTTCGCCCGCCACTGCTCCCGCGCCTGATATCTTTGCCGCGCCGCCGCTTTCCTCCACCGCCGCTATGAGGCGGGCAGACGGGGTCGGCGTGACGCCAATAAAATCAAGCAGCCGCTGGTTTTCACGGATCACATCGCCCGGGTCGCTGTCCGCCGCGATCACCTCTTCAAAGGCGGTGGTGCAGGTGGCGAATTCGTCCCAAAGGCTCGCGTTTTTCCCGTGTTGCGCGCGCACCTTGGCCACACATTCGCCCGTCTTGGACACTGGCGTTCCATGCAGCACCCAGTACCACCCGTCAGAGCGGGCCAGGGAATGATCGGGCGCAATCGTCAACTGCCGCACGTCGTCGCCATGCACCCGGTTCATGCCGCCAAAGACAACGGCTGATGCATCAATCGCGCTGCCTTTGCCGTGTTGCAGGCGTTCGCAGAAGCGCACTTTCTGAAAGCGGTCCTCGATGCTTTGGGGACGGCCCAAAAGATGTTCGTAAAGGACAATGGTCGCCGCCACCACCGCCGCCGACGATCCCATCCCCGCGCCAAGCGGCATGTCGGAACGCGACGTCAGCTGGCCGGGTATAGGCAGAGGCATCCCGTCCTGCGACCCGAAGGCGGGGATTTTGGGCAGCAAAGACGTGAGCGTATAGATCGCCAGATCATCGGGCTTGCTGAGGATCTTCTGCACGGGCAATTCGCCCCGCATGAATTCGTCGAACCGCTTGTCCAGCCCGTCCTTGAAGCTTTTCAGAACGTCAAAAGGGTAAAATGATCGTGGCGCCAGCGTCTCAAACGCGGTTTGCAACCCGTTCGTCTTGTGCAAGGGCGTAAACCACACATCGATATAGCGCGCGATGGCCACGACCACCGCAGGACACCCGTACACGACGGAATGTTCCCCGCTGAGTATCAGTTTGCCGGGCGCGCGCGCGCCGTCGGCGTCAGGCGGCTTCGTAATGGCGCTTGTGCTCATCTATATGGCTCAACCTAAACCGTCCCCGTGCGGCATTCGGCATGATGTGGGTCAATCCGTCTTGCGGATCGGGCGCGTGCCAAATGTCACGGTATTCGGCATAGGTCAGCGCTTTGCGGTCCTCAAGCAGATTCTGGTGATGCTCTTTGAAGAGCCGCTCTTTGTAGCCCGGCAGGACTTTGGCGGCGAAATATTCCGCCACAGCGCCAGAGCCGTAGCTGAAGAGGCCCACGGCACGGCCTGTCAGGTCCGCATCGGTGTTCTCCAAAGCGGAGGTGAGCGAGACATAGAGCGCGGCGGCATAGCAATTGCCCACCTCGCGGTTGTAAATCATGCCCGGCTCTGTCACGCCCGGGTCGTTCTGGGCCTTGTTCATGGAGGCCAGTTGACGATGCGCCTTGGCGCCCATGCGGGTGAAGGGCAGGTGGTAGCAAAACTGCGCCAGTTCATTGAACCCGCGGCCATCCTGATCGCGATAGTCCTCCCATGCGCCTTGCAGCGCGCTGAGGTACTTCATGGTGGAAAACTTGCCATCGACCAGCGGGGTCTTGCGGTAGTTCGGCCGCCAGAAATCCATCACGTCTTCGCTGTAGCAACCCGAGGCCACCTCAATCTCAAGCAGCTTGGGATCGGCGGAGACCAGCATTGCCACAGCGCCACAGCCCTGCGTGGCTTCCGCCGAGCTGTCGAGGTCATAGCGCGACACGTCAGAGGCCACGACGAGCACTTTGCGGTTGGGTTTCCGGGTTACATGCCCGCAGGCCAGTTGCAGCGCGGCCGTGCCGGAATAGCAGGCATGCTTCAATTCCACCGCGCGGCATTTGCGCGGCAGTTTCAGCAGTTCATGGACGTAAACGGCCGCGGCCTTGGATTGGTCAATCCCGGTCTCGGTGGCAAAAAGCACCGTGTCGATCGCGTCCACGTCTTCGCCTTCAATGACCTTCGCTGCGGCCTCGGCGGCCAAAGTCACGACATCTTCGTCATGCATGCACATGGCGATCCTGTTCTGCCCGATCCCGCGGGAGAATTTGTCCGGGTCAATGCCCTGTTCCTCCGCCAGCACGGAAAGTGCCACATAGTGTTCGGGGACATAGAAGCTGATTTTGTCGATACCGACTTTGGTCATGGTTCCTCCTTTACCCCGGGCAAGCAGATCCGGGGGTCTTAGCCGCGCTCCATCTTGAAATGGGTGCGCATCAATTCTCCCGGGTTGGTCTGGGCGGCGAGCAGGGAGATTTCGCCACAGAGCACGGTCGCGGCACACAGAACGGCCAGACGGCGCGCATTGGCCCCCGGTTCACGCTCTTCCTTGCAGCCCAGCCGCATGAGGTTTTGTTCCACGACCTCATTGCCTTTGCCGCTGCCCACAGAGCCTACGATCAAGTTTGGCATGGTGCATGAGAAGTACATCGCATCGGGGCGTGCTTCGACATGCACGATGCCTTGGGACCCTTCGATGATATTCGCCGCGTCCTGACCCGTGGCCAGATAGAACGCCAGCAGCATATTGGCGAAATGCGCGTTGGCGGACCGCAGAGACCCCGCGACGACGCCGCCGATCAGGTTCTTTTCGACATTGAGCTGCGCCATCTTTTCAGGCGTCGTACGCAATTGTTTGTCACATAGTTCGCGGCTGATCTCCATTTCCGCGACCACGTATTTTCCGCGCCCCAGAATACCGTTTACCGCGCTGGTTTTCTTGTCGGTGCACATGTTGCCGGAAATCGTGGCGTATTCGAGATGGGGGTATTCCTCGAGGATCCAACCGAGCAGCGCATCGGCCGCCCCGGTGACCATGTTGTGGCCAGATGCATCCCCCGTGGCGCATTCGAACCGGATGAACAGCAGGTTGCCCACGATCTGACGGTTCATATCGATCAGTTTGGCGAACCGGCTTGTCGTCTCGATCACTGCCTGGATCTCATTGCGCCGGGCATTGATGCTTTCCCAGGCCCGGAACGCTTCTTCCCCGTTCCGCGCGCGCACCGCCACAGACCGGGTCATGCGTTCATCCACCAGCGTACAGCGTACTCCGCCCGCTTGCCGCGACACCCGCGCGCCACGGCCTGTTGATGGCCAGAGCGGGGTTTCGTAAGTGGCCATGGGGACAGAGACCTGTTCGTTCATCACATTGCCGGTGATGGCGATCGGTCCAATCCATTCTGTGGGGATAGGGGTAATTTCCTGGGCGCGGTTCTTCATAAAGAATCTTTCCTGGTTCTTGCCGGATATCCTCTGAAATGACAGCGATATTGTAAACTTAAATTTACACTGCCGTCTACATTTCTTGACACTTTAGCGGATCAGGCCATGTCAAAAAACGGTTTGGATAAGATTTGGCTGGGGGTGAATTTCGGATTTTTTCCTGCACAAGTGGCGCGATTTTTCGTTGGTTCGCGTCTGACATAGGCCGCAAATGTCACTCAGACAACGCGAGATCGCGTGATAACGCGGTGCCATGATGTCGCAAATTCCGCCCTTTAGGCCTGGGTCGGCTCCACTCGGTAGCCGACCCTTGGGAAATGCACGCATATTTCGCCTAGATCCGGGTCATCCCGCAGGATAGCGAGGCGATCCGCATACACCGCCCGGATCAGCCCCGCGACGGGCTCATCACCACCATCCAAATCGGGAGACACGGTCACCGCCATGCCAATGCGAAGGCCTTGAGGATCGTTGGGATCTTCCAATTCGTCCGTGGCCACCGCCACTTGAGCCGCATCCAGTGCGGCCTCGGGTGACATCTCTTCCATAGTGCCGTGCCCGATATCTGCCACGCGCGCTTCCCACGCGGTCAGATGTGGAAATTCGGACAGAAATTCAGGGCCTTGCGCCCAACGGCCGCGCAGGAACCAGACGATGTAATAGACCTGCGCATCAATCGCTCCGGGCGCATCACCCAGCAAAAAATTGCGTCCATCCGAGAGTTGTTCGTTCAACCATGAATACGGCGTCCGCATTTGCGCGGCCAGATGGGGCAAAGCGGCCCCTGCCGCTGTCAATCCGTCCACCCAGTCGGGCCCCAGATACAACCGCCCGCGATCTTGCGCGAAATCAGCCGGAAGGGCATCGCCTGCCGAGCCGAGCACGATCTTCACCGCCAGGTCAAACATGGGCCCGTCCGTCCAACGGCTGACCAGCAGAGCGAGACCGGCATCTACCGTCGGGTAAAAGGTCGGGTCGGGAAACCGGCGTTCCAGTTCATCCACGACGACAGCGGAATCGCAGTAGATATCAGCCCCGATCTGCATCACCGGTGTGCGGCGATAGCCACCGGTCAATTTGGTCAGATTGGGCTTTGGCGCTAGGCGTGGAATTTCCACCGAAAGCCATGACAGCCCCTTTATGCCCAATCCGACCCGCACTTTTTCGGCAACCGGTGACTGGGGGTAGTTGTGCAAGATGATCTGGGTCAAGACAGCATCCCTTCATGTTTCGGCCATCTGCTACACGGTTTCTTCGCCAGAGGCGACCACCAGCGCCGACTCAATCGCCAGACACCGCGGCGAACCGTCGCTTTGGTGTTGAGATGTGTCGTAGCGCCCTATCTCGGGAAGTGGGAGGACGGCGCCCTTTGCGGGGCATAACGACATTTAGACGCGAAGATCGGACGCCCGAACTATGACTATTTTGAAGTTAACTCTTTCTTCCCTCGCACTGAGTTGCGCGGCTGGTATGGCCGTTGCGCATGTAAACTGGTTTGTTGAACCCGGTGCGGAGGTCTTACCCAATTACAGCTTGCGCGACCCAGTTTTTTTGCTGTGGGCGTGGGTTGCAGCGGCACTTGTTGGCGTGTCCATCTGGCTGGACGGCCGATTGCCAACGCTGCGTGTGGCGCAATCCCCTTTGCGCCATGACTTCATGGAGATTTTGCGCGTGCTGACCGGCATGAGCTTCCTTTTGACGGCGTATGAGGGTGCATTGGTCGCGCCCCACAAACTTGCGGAAGGCGGTTTCGGTCTCACGTTGTTGTTTCTGCAGGCGGTCATCGGGATCATGCTGATTGCCAACCGGTGGATTAAGTATGCAGGCCTGCTGATAGGGTTTCTGTTTGCCGGGGTCATTTACAAATTCGGCATCATGAGCGCGCTGGAATACGCGATCGTGCCCGGGATTGCGATGTTCCTCTTTTTCAATGCCGTTGAAGATCCGGCCCTGCGCGACCGTCTAAAGCCCTATTCAGTCGATGCATTGCGCATCTGCACGGGCGTGTCTCTGGTGGCATTGGCCATAGGTGAAAAGCTAGCGCCGTCCGCGCTGGGTCAGGTGTTTGTGGCCACATATCAGTGGAACTTCATGGCGAAACTCGGGTTTGAGATTTTTGATGATCGCATGTTTGTACTGGCGGCTGGAATGGTGGAACTGGCGATAGGCATGTGCCTTATTCTTGGAACGACAGTCCGCATCGCAGTGCTGACCCTGTCGGCGATGATGGCGCTGTCTAATATTGTCTTCATTTTGCAAGACAACAAAGAGGCGGCTTTGATCGAACTGATCGGTCACATGCCTATCATCGGTGCAGCCCTTGTCCTGTTGTTGTTGGGGTATGGTCAGCGGTTGAAAATCACGGATTATCTGCCAGCTGCCCTGTCCGGCGACAAGCCCGCCAAATCTGGAATGCAGGAACAGACATGACCGATCCCATCCTCATCATGGGCGCGACCTCGGGCATCGGGGCCAAGGCGGTGGAAGAGGCGTTGTCACGTGACCTGACTGTCCGCGCTTTTGCGCGCAGCGCCGACAGCTTGGATGCCCGGGACGGGCTGGAACCTTGGAAAGGCGATGCCGTGTCGGCCGACGATGTGCGCGCCGCACTGTCCGGCGTCCGGGCCGTCGTCTACGCGCTTGGCATCAAGGAACGGCTGGCCATGTTATGGCAGGAGGAGACGCTTTTTTCCAAAACAACGCGGGTCTTGATTGACGCGATGCAGGATCTGGGCCCCAAACGTCTGGTGGTGGTCACAGGCTTTGGCGCGGGCCGGTCGCGGCAGGCGATGAGCACGCTGGAAAGCATCGGACACAAGGCGGTTCTGGGACGTCCCTACGCCGACAAAGACCGGCAAGAAGAGATGATCATGGCCAGCGGCCTGGATTGGACCATCGCGCGCCCTGTGATCCTGACAAACAATGCCAAAAGCGGCAAAATCACCGTGTTGCGAGAGCCCTCGACGTGGAAAAACGGGCTGATTTCCCGGGCGGACACGGCGGGTTATCTGATCGATGCGGTGGAGCAAGATCTGGATATTCGCACGGATGTGGTGCTGCGGCGATGAGACTGCCGCTGGGCGATTTGGACGCGACGCGGGAAGATGCCGTCGCGCGCTATCTTCATCTGACCAAAGAGGTGATGCCAGCCCTTGCAAAAGACGGCAACAGGTCATGGCCCGTCGTCAATGATCACTGCTTCCAACGTATCGTGCTGGACGCTGTGTCAGGTGGGGTCTGGTACGATCACATCGCGCGACCGGCTTATCGGAACATGACGGCAGAAGATGCAACACGAGCGGTCACACTTTGTGAGGATATCATCGCGGGCAATGCAGATATCGAAGCGCTCAACCGGCAATCGCTGATGTTTCGCGGTAAGTTGAAGACCCCTTAAACGTCCGCGTCAATTCTTCCCTAGCGCAATCGCGATTGCGCCCTAAATCACCCAGTTCATGACAACGCAAGACCATATCGAACGCCTTTGGACACTCATCCGAGGTGTGTTCACGCCGGCCCCCGGATTGGGCCGCATCGCCCTTGCCTTGTCGTTCGGGCTGGTGGTGCATGTGATTTTCGCGGTTGCTGTCATGGCCATGATCGTGGCCATGTTTTTCGGTATGAGCGAAAGCCTGGGCGCGGTGCCCTATCCATATGCCATCGCGGTCAATGCCGCGCTGGTTTTGCAATTTCCCATTGCGCATTCGGCCCTTCTGAGCGGTCCTGGCATGCGTCTTTTGTCCCGTCTTGTGCCAGGCCCCCATGGTGGCACGCTTAGCACGACGACATTTGCCATCATCGCATCATTGCAGCTGTTCCTTCTCTTCGCCTTCTGGACACCGTCGGGCATCGTCTGGTGGCGCGCGGACGGTTGGGCGTTTTGGGCGCTTTGCGGGGCCTACGCTGTGTCCTGGCTTCTCTTGTTGAAAGCCAGTTGGGATGCGGGCGCTGAGGTGCAGGCGGGTGCGCTGGGATGGATGACGCTGATGAAGAATTCCAAGCTGCGGTTTCCGGATATGCCGACCGGTGGGCTCTTCCGCCTGATCCGCCAGCCGATTTACCTGTCTTTCGCTCTGACGCTTTGGACGGTGCCGGTCTGGACGCCGGATCAACTGGCGCTGGCGGTGGTGTTGACGGCCTATTGCCTCGCTGCGCCCAAGCTGAAAGAACGTCGATTTGAAAAACGCTACGGTCAGCGGTTTCGGGACTATCGGCGGGACGTGCCCTATATGGTGCCCGATCTGGCCGGAGAGAGGCATGATGCAGCGCGAACGCAATGACCTGACCATCTATGATGATGTGGCTGACCAATGGTGGTCGGATGACATCAAGTGGGTGCGGACGTTGAAGTCCATGGTGCCCGGGCGGTTGAAGTGGTTTGATCAGCACAACACTTGGGATGGCCAGCGCGTTCTGGATTTGGGCTGTGCGGGTGGCTTCATGGCGGAGGCGCTGGCGGATCGCGGTGCAAAGGTCACTGGGATCGATCCCGCAGCCGAGGCGATCCGCGCGGCCCAGCTTCATGCGGACCATGAAGGGTATAGCATTCAGTACGATGTCGGCGTGGGTGAGGCGCTTCCCTATGAGGACGCCAGTTTCGAGGCGGTTGTCTGCGTCGATGTGCTGGAGCATGTGGCCGATCTGGATCAGGTGCTGCGAGAAGTTAAGCGCGTCCTGGTGCCCGGCGGGCGCTTCTTCTTTGACACAATCAATCGCAACATCCTTTCGCGCCTGGCCGTCATTACCGTGGCCGAAGACATCCTGCGCCTGCTGCCCAAAGGCACGCATGATCCGCAGATGTTCATCAAGCCCATTGAACTGAAGTCGGCCATGGAACGCGCCGGTTTGGTGCCAGGGCCAACAACGGGTCTTGGGCCCAGAGGTATCAACAAGCAATGGGATTTCACCTTCGGGCCTTTGCCGCTCAGGACGGTGATCTACATGGGTTTTGCGGATAAAAGGAGCGAGGGATGATTGAATTGGCACTACTGATCACGGCGCTGATGTTTGGCGGTACGGTGCTCTATGCCTTTGGTTTTGCAGCCTTTGTCTTTACTGCACTGCCTGCGGATACGGCGGGGCCGTTGATCCGCCGGGCCTTCCCGCATTTCTACTTGTTCGTGATTGGCACGTCCGCCGTGGCGGCGGGTGTCGTGGCATTTTTTGATCCCGTCAGCGCCGGCATTTTGGCGGGGATTGCGGCGACAGGGATCTATGCACGCCAAAGCCTGATGCCCGCCATCAACCGCGCCACGGATGAGGGGGACAAGTCGAGGTTCAAGACACTGCACGGGTTTTCCGTGGTCATAACACTTGCCCATATCGTTGCGGCTGGGGTGGTGATCGTAATCGTCGCGGGCCAGGTTTAGACTCCGAAAACCCACGTCGGTATTGCGTCGGTATCACGTCGGTATTGCGTCGGTGTCACGCAAGTATCCGGACCATCGCCGATAAGTCGTAGGGCGGGGTTCACCCCGCCACCACGTTTATCAACATTCGTCAGAGCAAGCTGTCCGGCATCTTCTGTTCTGCCGCCGTATTCGCCCGGCGGAACACGAAGGTCACGCAGGTCGACACGATCACGATGAAAAGCGAATAAAGCGCAGGCACCGCCATGATCGCCTGCTGCTCTTCGGGCGGGAACGTAAACACGATGATCGCGATGGCCAGCGGGCCGTTCTGAATACCGGTCTCCAGCGCCACGGTACGCGCATTGCGCGGGTGCAGGCGCAGGGATTTGGCGAAGAAATAGCCAATCGTGATCCCCACCAACCCCAGACCAATCGCCGCCACATAGGTCGCGGGCGTCGTGTTGAGCAGGAACTGCCAGTTCTGCGGCACCCATGTCACCGCGATGAAGATGATGAACAGCACACCAAGGATGGAGCCAAAGAATTCAATCGTCGCCCCCACATTGGCGTTGAGCCGCCGGATCCCCATGCCGATCGCCACGGGCACCAGAAGCACGAAGAGCACTTTCACGATGTCTTCGCGCGGAATTTCAATGTCCAGGGCGGCAGCATACAGCGTCAGAATGAGCGGGATCAGGATCACGCCCGACACGGTCGAGGTGACCGTCATCAAAACGGAAAGCGCCAGGTTGCCCTTGGAAAAATAGGTAAAGATGTTGGACGTCGTCCCACCCGGCATACAGGCCATCAGCAGGATCCCCAGTGCGATGGGGGCGGGCACGGTCAGCAAAAGCGCCAGCAGGAAGCCCAGCAGAGGCATGATCCCGTACTGGCTGATCACGCCGATCATAAGGCCATAGGGTCGGCGCAAAGCCAGATAGAAATCGCGCGGTGTCAGGGACGCCCCCATGCCCAGCATGATCACGGCCACCATCAGGCCCAGCAGGGTCTGTGTAAATTGATCAACCATCTCGGGTCACTCCGCTGCGATCTGCGCCATCTCTTCGGCGCGCAGGTCTTTTCTAAGGATCTTGCCGACGTTGGATTTCGGCAGCTCGTCGCGGAACTCCACCCGCTTGGGCACCTTGTAGGCGGTCAGGTGCGCCTTGCAGTGGTCGCGCACCTGGGCCTCGGTCAGCCCGTCGTCGCGGCGCACCACGAAGGCCTTCACGGCCTCGCCGGAGGCGTTGTCGGGCACGCCGATGACGGCCGATTCCAGCACGCCGGGGTGGGTGGCGAGGCAGTCCTCGATCTCGTTGGGATAGACGTTGAAGCCGGAGACGACGACCATG
>JBCCCZ010000067.1:0-15190 GCA_039033255.1 Pseudomonadota bacterium | reverse complement strand
TGCTGATGGGCGACGACCACACGGCGGAATCCTCCACCACGGCCCACCAGAGCGAATTTCATCTGCTTGACTTGAAAATTCCGATCTTGTCGCCCGCCGGTGTGCAGGAAATCTTGGACTATGGCATCTTCGGCTACGGACTTTCGCGCTACGCGGGCGTTTGGGTCGGTATCAAGTGTGTAAAGGATACGATCGAATCAACCGCCGTGGTGGATGGTCGTGTTGGTCGTCTGGAATTGAAGGAGCCTAAGGTCGACCGCCGTCCCGCTGATGGTCTCAACATTCGCCCAAATGATCCAATCCTGGTTCAAGAAGAGCGTCTTCACGTCCACAAGCGCTATGCTGTGCAAGACTACGTCGCGGCCAATAAGCTTAACCACACCATCACGTCCGGCGGCAAAAAGCCGAAGGTCGGCATCATAACGGCCGGCAAATCCTACCTCGATGTGCGTCAGGCGATGGACGATCTCGGCATCGACGAAGTTCGCGCGAACGATTTTGGTATTCGGCTCTACAAATGCTGCTGTGTCTGGCCGCTTTCCCGGAAGGAATTGCGCACCTTTGGTAAGGGGCTCGACCTGATCATCGTCGTAGAAGAGAAGCGTGAGTTGATTGAAGTGCAGGTGCGCGAGGAGCTGTACTCGGTCCCTAACCATCCTGCCATCGTCGGCAAGAAAGACGAAAAGCGTGAATGGCTTTTCCCGATTCACGGGGCGCTGGATTCCAACCAGATTGCTGTTGCCATTGGTGAGCGGGTTAACCGTTTTGCCAAAGATCGCAAACTTGGCGCGCGCGTGAAAGTGCTAAAGCAGGCGCAGGAGACCCTCAAGGCGACTGAGAGCATAGCGGGGCGCATCCCATATTTCTGCGCTGGTTGCCCGCACAATTCTTCCACCCATATCCCGGATGGTAGCCGCGCATACGCGGGCATCGGGTGCCACTACATGGTGCAATGGATGGACCGTGATACTGAAGGCTACACGCAGATGGGCGGCGAGGGCGCCAACTGGGTCGGAGAACACCACTTCTCAACCCGCGACCACGTTTTCCAGAACCTCGGTGACGGCACCTATAACCATTCCGGCTACCTGGCGATCCGCGCTGCGGCGGCAAGCAAGGCCAACATCACCTACAAAATCTTGTTCAATGACGCGGTGGCGATGACGGGTGGTCAGCCCAACGAAGGCGGTTTGACGCCATGGCAGATCGCGCAGCAGGTGGCCGCTGAAGGAGCGCATCGTGTCGCAGTGGTGACCGATGAGCCTGAGAAATATGACAGTCAGATTGCCTGGCCTTTTGGTACGACCATTCATCACCGCTCGGAGCTTATCCCAGTTCAAGAGGAACTCGCTAAGGTGAAGGGTTTGAGCGTCGTTATCTACGACCAGACCTGCGCCAGCGAAAAGCGCCGCCGCCGCAAGCGTGGAAAATTTCCCGATCCTGATCGTCGCGTGGTGATCAACGAGCAGGTTTGCGAAGGCTGCGGCGACTGCGGGGTGCAATCAAACTGCGTTGCCGTGGGCGCGGTGGAAACGGAATACGGTAGAAAGCGCCAGATCGACCAAAGCGCCTGCAACAAGGATTTCTCCTGCGTTGAAGGCTTCTGCCCCAGTTTCGTAACGGTCCATGGTGCGAAGTTGAAAAAGGGTGAAACGGGTGTTGCGAACAGCGAGATTCCATCGGTGCCCGCTCCCACGCTTTCAGCGCTCAACCATTCGTTCGGCGTCATCATAACCGGTGTTGGTGGTACAGGTGTTGTGACGGTTGGTGCGGTGCTCGGCATGGCTGCACACCTTGAAGGTCGCGGCACAGCGATCATTGATATGGCAGGGCTTGCGCAAAAAGGTGGCGAAGTCTCCAGCCATCTGCGCATCGCGCCAACGCCTGAAGATATCAAGTCCATCCGGATAGCTGCGTCTGGCGCCGACCTGATTTTAGGTTGCGACATGGTCACGGCGTCGACGCAAAAAGTACTAGGCTCCATCCATAAGGGGCGCACGCGCGTGGTCGTGAACACATTCGAAAAGCTGTCGGGTGAGTTTACTCAAAACGTCGATTTCAGTTTCCCCACTCAACGCATCATCAGGACGCTGCGGGAAACAGCCGGCGATGACATGACAGCAGTCGTGGATGCACAGCGGGCCGCCATATCGCTGCTCGGGGACGCCATCGGAGCCAACATGTTCATGCTGGGCTTTGCGTGGCAACGCGGAGGCCTGCCCGTGGGCGAAGAAGCCATCATGCGGGCTATCGAAATGAACGGCGTGCAAATTCCGATGAACCAAATGGCATTTCAATGGGGGAGGGTGGCAGCCCACGATATGTCGCTATTGCCGGTGATGCCGGAAGCCAAATCGAACCCATTGGAACACCGCCAACTATCCGAAACGTTGGACGAGACGGTTGCGCGGCGCGTGGCGCGGCTTACCGCATATGCCAACCGCAAATACGCGGACCGGTTTGCAGGTCGGGTTGAGCATGTCCGGCAAGCAGAAAAGGCCGTTGGCGGCGATGAGACCTTGAGTGAGATCGTTGCTCGAAATTTGTTTAAGCTGATGGCCATCAAGGACGAATACGAAGTGGCGCGGCTCTACACCGAGGGCTCATTTGCCAAGCAGATGGCTCATCAGTTCGAAAGTTGGGACAGCTTGGAATTTCACCTTGCACCTCCGTTGTTCTCCAAAACGAACGAAAAAGGTGAGCTGCAAAAACGCAGATATGGCCCTTGGGTGATGAAAGCATTCGGGTGGCTGGCCAGATGCAGAAGCCTGCGGGGATCTGCGCTGGATGTCTTCGGCTACACCGCAGAGCGCAAGATGGAACGCGAGTTACTGGCGGGATACGAACAGGTAATCGAGGAGATCGTCTCAGGCCTTAGTGACAAGAACCTTTCCGCAGCGAAAGCCTTGGCGGCCTATCCGGAAACCATTCGCGGCTTTGGTCACGTAAAAGAACGCAACGCAAAAAAAGCGCTCGCCGAGCGTATGCAGTTGCGTGCGGGGTTCAACAACCCGGCAGGTTCTTTGGAGGGATTGTTGGACGCAGCGGAGTAACGTTGCCCGAAAATGACCCAAAACTGATCTCGCAAGCGCCGGAATCACGACATGTTTCGGCCAGATGGGCGGCGTGATGTCGCATCCGTCATTCTTGGGAGACTTTCAATATGTCCGAACAATCATCACCTGCTCCGGCGTCAGCGGGAGCACAAAATTCTGCTGGTTCTACAACGGTGGGTAAGGCGCAAGGTTTCTTCGCTCAGCCTGGCGTGAAATTCCTTGCCATTGGCTTCATCTCATTACTGCTCATTGTTCCGACCTTCTTTGTGATGGATATCGTGCGCGAACGGCAGCAGCGCGGAAACGTGGTCGCTAACGAAATCGCACAAGGCTGGGGTGCGCCTCAAATCATCAATGGCCCCTACATCGTCATCCCGCGCACGCGCGAGGTGGTAATGGAGACGCGGACCAAGACGGAGCGGGATTTCCTCTATGTCTCGCCGAACCAACTCGCAGTGGATGGTACTCTTGCGGTGAGCGAACGTAAGAAATCCATCTACAGCACGACCCTCTATGGCGGCGAAGTGAATCTGCAGGGGCGTTTCAACAGCGGTAGTCTGCAACAGCTCTCCGCCGATGGCGATGGAGTTCTGAACCTCGATGCAGCATTTCTGTTGGTCCAGGTTGGCGATAACACCGGTTTTCGATCGGCCGTGACCGCGAAGATCGGGACGCGTGATATGGAGATGCAGCCCGGCACAAATGGTGTTTTTGTTCGCAATACAGGTCGCAATTCTTCGGTGCCCCTAAGCCGAACCGGCAACGGTATTTTCCTGCCGCTTGATCAAACGATCGTCTCGGCTGGATTTAGCTTTGCGATGACGCTGAAACTCAACGGTTCTCGCAGCATAACGGTTGCGCCTGCGGGTCGCGACACCAAGATTTCCATGAAGGCCGACTGGCCGCACCCGGGTTTCCGTGGCGCATTTCTACCGGACCAGCGCGATATCTCTGAATCTGGTTTTGCAGCGACCTGGACGGTGCCTTTCATCGCCCGTGGCACGGCAGCAAATAGCTTTGCCAAGGCCATCCCCAACGCTGTGGCCGCCGTTTCCGTCGATCTTGTCGAGCCGCTGAAATTCTACCAAATCGTCCAGCGCACGTTGAAATATGCGGTGTTGGTAATCGCACTCATCTTCCTAACGGTCTTCATATTGGAATTGATGGACCGGAACGCATTCCACTGGATCCAGTACATCCTGACCGGCATCGCGTTAGTGGTATTTTACGTGCTGCTGCTGGCGCTGGCGGAGCGTGTCGGGTTCGACTTTGCCTACTTCATTGCCGCAATCGCGACGACCGCGCTTATCTCATGGTATGTCGGCCATGCGCTGGCTCGGCGCCACGCGACTTGGATCGTCGCCGCTGCCATCGCGGCTACCTATGCCGTGATCTATCTGGTGATGAGAGAGGCGGAGTACGCGCTACTCGTAGGAGCATTCGTCGCGTTTGCAGCCGTTGCACTGACCATGATTGCAACGCGCAACGTGGACTGGGCAGGCGAGAATGCGTTGCAACCGACCGTAGGGAAATAAGCGGCGTTACGTCTTAAGGGTCGGGCAAAATAGCTTTAGGGCCGGATAGGACACATGCCAAACGCGCCAGACCTGCAGACCATGCTGACCCGCCTGCGCCGCCCTTTGCGGCTCACTTGGGCGGGGCTGATTGCGGAGCGGCTGGTGCGCGCTTTCTGGCCGCTTTGGAGCGTTGTGGCCTCTGTCAGCGCCGCGCTCATGTTGGGATTGCAGGATGTTTTGCCGGTCGAAGCGGTGTGGTTCGCGCTGATCGTGACCGGTGCAGCTTTTATTGGTTTCTTGATCTTCGGCATCTGGCGCTTTCGCTGGCCCAAACGGCAGGAGGCTGTGGACCGGCTGGATGCCTCGCTCAAGGGGCGGCCTCTGGCAGCATTGGGCGACAATCAGGCAATTGGCACGGGCGATGAAGCGTCTGAGCGGCTCTGGAGCGCGCATTTGGGTCGGATGGCTGACCGGGCGCGGGATGCTCAGGCCGTGGAGCCGGATTTGCGCCTGTCGGGCCGCGATCCGTTCGGCCTGCGCTACATCGCGCTTTTGGGGTTGGTGGTGGCGCTGTTGTTTGGTTCTGTGGCGCAAGTGTCTTCCGTGTCTCAGATTGGACCGGCGGCTGCGGCGCAGGCCAATACAGGCCCGTCTTGGGAAGGCTGGGTGGAACCACCTGTCTATACCGGATTGCCGAGCCTTTATCTGAATGACCAGGACGCTGAGCTTAGCGTGCCCGAAGGCAGCCGCATCACGCTAAGGCTTTATGGTGAAGTGGGCGCGCTGTCGGTAGCGGAAACAGTATCGGGCCGGACCGAAGATGTGGGTGCGGCGACTGACACGGAACAGGAATTTGAAATCACGTCCGACGGGACGCTGCGGATCGAAGGCGCGGGTGGTCGGGAATGGACGATCATTGCTCTACCGGATGAAGCACCCGCCGTGGAGCTGCTGGACGAAGGTGTGACCACCACATTTGATGGCCAGATGAGCCAGCCGTTTGAGGCCGCTGACGACTACGGCGTAACCGGCGGGCGGGCCATTTTCAGCCTGGATACAGAACGGTTGGACCGCCGCTATGGTTTGGCGATTGAACCGGAGTCGCGCGATGACATCATTCTTGAGCTGCCCATGCCCATCGCGGGCGACCGGGCAGATTTCGTGGAAACCCTGATTGAAAATGTGTCTGAGCATCCATGGGCGCACCTGCCTGTCAGGCTGGAGCTAGAGGTGACGGACGCAGCGGGGCAATACGGACTCAGCATCCCGCGCAACATGGACCTGCCTGCGCGTCGGTTCTTTGATCCGTTGGCGGCGTCTATCATCGAGATGCGCCGCGATCTTTTGTGGTCGCGGGAGAATTCCAAGCGGGTCAGCCAAGTGCTGCGCGCCATCTCCAATGATCCGGAGGATGGGCTCTTTCAGGCGGATGGGTCCTACCTGCGGTTGCGGGTGATCCTGCGGGGGATGGAAACCAAGGTGAGCCTTGGCGAATTTACACCCGAGGCGCGGGATGAAACCGCGCAGGCGCTTTGGGATCTGGCCATTGCCCTTGAGGATGGCGATATCGGCGATGCCCTCGCCCGAATGCAGGAGGCACAAGAGCGGCTGAGCGAGGCCATGCGCAATGGAGCCAGCGAAGAAGAGATTGCGCGGCTGATGCAAGAATTGCGTGACGCGACGCAGGATTACCTGCGCCAACGGTCCCAGCAGGCGCAGCGCGACGGCGAACAGAATGGCGAGCAGCAGCAGCAATCGCAGAACAGTCAGATGCTGGATCAGCAAGACATTCAGGACATGATGGACCGCATCCAAGAACTCATGGAACAGGGCCGGTTTGCCGAAGCCGAACAAGCGCTGCAGGAATTCCAGGAGATGATGGAAAACCTGCGCATGGCCGAAGGGCAGCGCGGGCAGCAGGGCGACAATCCGGGTCAGGAAGCGATGGAGGGGCTGGCAGAGACGCTGCGCGATCAGCAAGGCCTGTCGGATCAGGCCTTCCGCGATTTGCAGGAGCAGTTCAACCCCAACGCGCAGGCGGGCAACACCGACAGCAATGAAGGCCGCAGCGGCGATCAGGGCCGGGGTGAACAGCATGATGGTCAGGGGTCAGGCCAGGGTAATCAGCAAAGCGAACGGCAGGGCAATGAGAGCGGCGAGGGTCGCTCCGCACAAGAGAGCCTTGCAGATCGACAGCAGGCCCTGAGACAGGAATTGGAACGCCAGCGCCAGAACCTGCCCGGGTCGGGCTCAGAAGGCGGGGATGCCGCCCGGGATTCACTGGAACGCGCGGAAGAGGCGATGCGTGGTGCAGAGGACGCGCTGCGGCAGGATGATCTGGCAGACGCGATAGATCAGCAGGCCGAAGCGATGGAGGCCCTGCGCGACGGGATGCGCGAACTGGGCGAGGCGATGGCCGAAAACCAGCAGAACCAGCAGAATGGGCAAGCACAATCTCAGGGTCAGTTCAGCGGAAATGAAGACCAGGATCCGCTTGGACGCAATCGCAACGGGAACGGTGCTAGTGAAGAAAACAATGGCCGCATCGGTGAGGCCGACGTGCATCGCCGTGCGCTGGAATTGGTGGATGAATTGCGCCGTAAATCCGGTGATGGCGGCCGGTCAGAGCTTGAGCGGAATTACTTTGAACGGCTGCTGGATCGGTTCTGATCTGACCAGTAACCTGTAGCCTTGTCGTGCTTTATTTCAGAACCTGTCCAATGACACCTTGCAGCGCTGTGCGTCCCTGATCAATGAGACCGGTGTATCCCACCAGCGGTTCCTGCAACGCGGGCACAGCTGCGCTCAGCTGCGGTGCGAAAATGTAAAGCGCCGCAGCCAGTACGAAGAGCAGGATCGACAGACGCATACCGCGGGCAAAGCCGCTGCGAGGTTCTTTTTGCGTGGCGACACGAGAACCATCACGCGCGGCGGCGGCCTCTGCTGCGCCATCGCTTTGCGCCTCGATTTTCTGATCCACATCTTCCACATCCGGAAGCAGATTGGCCCGGGTGCCAAGGTCGATATCCGGTGCCTCCGCTGGGGTGTCCGGATCGGGGCTTTGCACTAGATCCGAGACAGGCTCTTCAACGGAGCTGTCGAATCCGCGCAACCGTGCCATGCGTTCCTGTGCTTGACGGCTTCGATGTTCGGCATCGTCACCTTCTGAGAGACCAAGATCGGGTTGAGTTTCAAGACCACCTCGCTCGGCTTCCCTAGCCTGAGTTTCCCGCGCGGCCTCTTCTCTTAGAACATTTGCAACATCTTCAGGCAGTTCCCGCGGCGTCGGTTGGGTGTGGGGCTTGTCTTCATCATCCTCGTCTGGTGGGTCGTCCTCCGCATCGGTATAAGCCGCGCCGGCCTTTTCTAGGGCGGCGTCCACATCGATTTCGTCCTCAAAATCGGTGTCCGGTTCTTCCTCCGGTGCGTCCAGATCATAGGGTTGATTGTAATCGGGATGGCTTGGGTGCAACTGGAACCACGTGTCGCCACAGGCCGAACACTGCACGTCCCGACCATCTTCCGGGATCACCTCTTCGGGCACTTCGTAATGTGCCGCGCAGTTCGGGCAGATCAGCCTCATTTGGACACCTGTTGCCTGCTCTGGCCCGTTTCAGGCCGTGACTAGACACAGATGTACCTGCAAATCTCCCAAGGGCAAAGCAAATTGGCCGATCCGCATCATATCTGACTGTAACTGTGACGTTCCCAGTCACATTGCACAAGGAACGTTGCACTAGCGGCACCCATCGGGCATGAAGCCTGGAGGGGATGTAAAGGGTCATCCGGTGATCGAGCTTGAAAATGTGGCCTATAACTATGGCGGGGGGGAGCTTCTGAGCGAGGTGTCGCTGAAGCTGCAGCCGGGGTCGTTTCATTTTCTGACCGGACCGTCGGGGTCCGGCAAAACCACGCTTTTGAAACTCTGCTATGGCGCGCTGTTTCCCACTGCGGGGCAGGTGCGGCTGTTCGAGCAAGACGTGATGGGAATGGATCGTGATGACATTGCAAATATGCGCCGAAGGGTGGGCGTGGTGCATCAGGATTGTCAGTTCCTCGATCATCTCTCTGTCACCGACAATATCTCCCTGCCTTTGATGGTCGCGGGCTATGACTTGCTGGCTGAAGCGGCGAACCTGAAGGAGCTGACCAACTGGGTCGGCCTGCAGCATCGTGCCACGGCCCTGCCCCCGGAACTGTCGGGCGGGGAAAGGCAGCGCGCGGCCTTGGCCCGTGCCGTGATCATGTCGCCCGATGTATTGCTGGCGGATGAGCCAACGGGAAACATTGATTGGGAGATGTCACAGCGGTTGATGACTTTGCTGCTGGAACTCAACCGCATGGGCAAGACGATCATGATCGCGACCCATGATCTGTCGCTGATCCGGTCAGTCAAAACGCAGGTGCAGGCGCGGGTGCTGCGGATTTCAAACCGGCGGCTGCAATTGGCCGGGGCGGATTTGTAATGGCGGGCGTCGCGGATCTGATGGAATTCGTGATCGGCGATGCGAAGGCCGATCGGGTGGTCCCGCCGACGGGGATTACGGCAACGCTGACATGGTTTTCCGCCGCCGCCATGGCGTTTCTGGCGGTCTTTGCGTTGGCGCTGTCGCTCGCGGCCGGGCGGCTCGCAGATCGGTGGGGATCGGAGCTGGCGCTCAGTTCAACCATCCGGATTTCCGCCCCCGCCGGGCAATTGGCGGAACAAACCGAAGCGGTGCTGAATATCCTCGGCACGACACGGGGTGTGGCCTCCGCGCGGGCGATGACGGATGAGGAACAACAGGCCTTGCTGGAGCCGTGGTTCGGACCCGATGTTCCGGTGGACAACTTGCCGATTCCGCGCCTGATCGACGTGGTGGAAACAGCCGAAGGGTTTGACGCCGCCGGTCTGCGTTTGCGTCTGGCGGCAGAGGCCCCTGGCGCGGTGCTGGATGATCACACGCGTTGGCGCAGGCCGCTGGTACAGGCCGCGGACCGATTGCGAAGCCTTGGGTTGATTTCAATGATCCTTATTGCTTCGGCCACGGCGGCCATGATCACGCTGGCGGCCAATGCCGCCCTGGCTGCCAATGCGCAGGTCATCAGCGTGCTGCGCCTTGTTGGTGCGCGGGATGTCTACATCGCTCGGGCCTTTGAGCGGCGCTTTACCATCCGCGCCGTCCTTGGCGGGGCGTTGGGCGCTGTGCTGGGCATGGTCGCCATGTGGCTCTTGCCCGCAGCACAGCCAACGGGCGGTTTCCTGACCGGCCTTGGCTTTCAGGGATGGCACTGGATCATCCCGTTCTTCATTCCTCTGATCGCGGGCCTCGTGGCCTTCCTTGCCACCCGACTGGCCGCGCGCCGCACGCTCAGGGACATGGCATGAAAGACACTGTGCAGTGGGTGCGGTCCCTCATTTATGTGATCAATATCTACGCGATGATGCCGGTCTTCGGGTTGGCCTTTTTGCCTTGGGCGCTGTTCAGTCGCAAAGGCGCGATCACGGCCTGTCAAAGCTGGGCGCACTATGCGCTGTGGTGCGCGCGATGGATGGTAGGCCTGCGGTATGAAATCCGGGGCACACCGCCGACCGATGAAGTGATGATCGCGTCCAAGCATCAATCCTTCATGGACATCTTCACGCTTTATACCTGCATCCCTGCGGGCAAATTTATCATGAAGCGGGAAATCCTTTATACGCCAATCATTGGCCAATATGCGATCAAACTGGGTTGTGTTGCGGTGGATCGGGGAAAGCGATCGCAGGCCATAAAGAAAATGGTCGAGGATGTGCAGAGGGGCAAAACCCATCCCGGTCAGTTGATCATCTATCCCCAAGGCACACGCATCGCGCCGGGGGTGAAAGCGCCCTACAAGATCGGCACAGGTGTCCTTTATGAAGAGCTTGGTCAGCCTTGCGTGCCTGTGGCGACGAATGTGGGTGTGTTCTGGCCGAAAAAGGGGATCATGCGGAAACCAGGGCTGGCCGTAATTGAATTCCTGCCGAGGATTGAGCCCGGCATGGATCGTGACGCATTCCTGGAACGGCTGGAGCGGGAGGTGGAAACCGCCTCTGACGCGTTGATGAGAGAAGCGGGGTTTGATATCGATGGACTGGATCAACAGCACTGAAGACTTGGAGGCGCTTTACGGCACGCCTGTGTCTGCCGCGATCACCAAAGTTGCCACCCGCCTGACCCCGCTCTATCGCAAATGGATCATGACCTCGCGCTTTTGCGTGCTGACCACGGTGGGGGAGGCTGGCACCGATGGCAGCCCGCGGGGCGATGACGGCCCGGTCGTGACGGAACTGGATGACCAGACCCTGGCGATGCCCGATTGGCGGGGGAATGACCGTTTGGATTCTCTGCGCAATATTGTGAGCGATGGGCGTGTGTCATTGATGTTCATGGTGCCGGGGTCGAACACCGTGGTGCGGCTCAATGGTGAGGCACGGTTGACGGCGGATGAGGGTCTGCGGGCGCGGTTCGACAAAGGCGGGCGGTTGCCCGCCACGGTGATCGTGATCCGGATCGCAGAGATCTACACCCAATGCGCGCGTGCTCCGATGCGGGCGGGCCTGTGGAAACGAGACGACACCGAAGGTCTGCCTACCGTTGGGGAGATCTTGGCGGAGATGTCAGAAGGGGCGGAGGGCGGCCCGGAATACGATGCCGGGTGGGCCCCGAGAGCGGCGAAAACGCTCTGGTGAAAATGTTGAGATTTCTGCGACGGAAGGCAGGGGGTGACGCGTTCTATATTTAGGGATCGCGGTATCGCCAACTAATCCGCGAGCCCTGCGGGCCAGGGCGCAGCCCCGTCTTCATGGATCTAAGCGCACAGGCCAAGCCGGTGAGGACCCCAACTCACCGGCTTTTCCTTTGATGTCAGCTGTGTATCGGGCCGTCGCCGCAGGCCAGTGCGGCCTCGCGGACAGCCTCAGAAAAGGTCGGATGGGCGTGGCAGGTGAGCGCCATGTCCTCGGCGGAGGCGCCGAATTCCATGGCGACGCAAATCTCATGGATCAGGTCGCCCGCCATGGGACCGATGATGTGCGCGCCGAGGATGCGATCGGTGTCTGCGTCCACGATCATCTTGACGAACCCGTCGCCCGCAAACACGGCCTTTGCGCGGCCATTGCCCATGAAGGAGAACTTGCCAACCTTGTAGGCAACACCTTCATTTTTCAGCTCTTCTTCGGTCTTGCCGACGCTGGCAACCTCCGGGTGTGTGTAGATCACGCCGGGGATGACGCCGTAGTTTACATGGCCGTGCTTGCCCGCGATCACCTCTGCGGCGGCCATGCCTTCGTCTTCGGCTTTGTGGGCCAGCATGGGGCCTTCGATGGCGTCGCCGATGGCGTAGATGCCGGGGACGTTGGTGCGCCATTGGGCGTCTGTTTTGATCTGGCCGCGGTCTGTCATGGCGACGCCGAGGGCCTCAAGACCCAAGCCATCGGTATAGGGTTTGCGGCCGGTGGCGACGAGGACGATGTCGGCGTCAAGCTGGTGTTCGCTGTCATCCTTGCGGAGTTTGTAGTTGACCTTGGCCTTGGTTTTCGTGGCGTCGACCGATTGGACGGCGGCGCCCATGATGAAGTTAAGACCCTGTTTTTTCAACATCTTTTGGAAGGTCTTTTGGACGTCGCCATCCATGCCGGGGGTGATGAAATCGAGGAATTCGACGACCGTCACTTCAGACCCCAGCCGGGCATAGACAGAGCCCATTTCAAGGCCGATGACGCCTGCGCCGATGACGACCATTTTCTTGGGGATCTTGCCCAGTTCCAGCGCGCCGGTGGAGGTGACGACGACTTTTTCGTCGATCTCAACACCCGGTAGGGAGGAGGGTTCAGAGCCGCTCGCCACAATGATGTTCTTGGCCTCATGGACCTGATCACCGACTTTGACCTTGCCCGGCTCGGGGATGGAACCCCAGCCTTTCAGCCAGTCTATCTTATTCTTTTTGAACAGAAATTCGAGGCCCTTGGTGTTCTGGCCGATGGTGTCGGTCTTGTAGGTGAGCATCTGTTTCCAATCGACGGAGGGCGCTTTGCCCTTGAGGCCCATGGTGGCGAAGTTGTGTTCGGCCTCGTGCAGCATGTGGGTGGCATGCAGCAGCGCCTTGGACGGGATGCAGCCCACGTTGAGGCAGGTGCCGCCCAAGGTTTCGCGGCCCTCCACGCAGGCGGTTTTGAGGCCCAGTTGGGCGCAGCGGATGGCGGCGACATAGCCGCCTGGGCCGGAGCCGATTACGATCACGTCATAGGTGGCCATGGGTTTGGATTCCTTTGATTTTGAACGTCGGTATTACGTCGGTATTGCGTCGGTATCTGGTCAGTGCGGATAGGGGCCAGCCCCCAAACGCAGTGTTCCTTGGGGGCCAGCCCCCAAACCCCCGGAGATATTTGTTGACCAGAAAGAAGCCGGGGTTTTGGCATATGCGGCGTGGTCAGCATGCCGGTACTGTCTTGAGGGTGTTGTGCAGCATCTCTGTCCAGTCTGCATCGGGGTTGTTTTCCGTGAAGCCGATGGCGGGGACATAGGCATCCTGAGCGCCGGGCTGGATCACCTCTCCGTCCATCCACCAGGGGGCGTAGTGGCCGCTGATCAGGACGAAGTCGATTTGTTTGCGGTTGAGATCGACCTTGGTGATCTGGAAACACGCGTCTTCTTCGCCTTTGGGCGCGCCATCGGTGTAGGTGTTCGTTTCGTGGTGATAGTCGCGGTGGATCACGAAGTAGCTGTCTTTTTCAATGACGAATTCGGCCGCGGCGGGCGTGGCTGAGAGGGCGAGGATCAGGGCGAGGGATCGGATCATAGCAGCGCCGCGATGAGCATGAGGGTTGTAGCAATGAAGCCCACCATCCAGATGAGGGAGCGCCAGGGGCGCCAGCCGAAATAATAGGCGGGGATGTAGAGGACGCGGGCGGCGAGGTAGGCGTAGGCGCAGGCGGCGGTGAGGGCCGTGGAGGCATCTGCGAGGGTGGTGACGACGCAGGCGATGGTGAAGAGGATAAGCCCTTCGAAATGGTTGTTCATCGCGCGGATGAGGCGGGCGGTTTTTTCAGACACCTGATCTTCGAGGGAGCCGCCGAGGCGAGAGCGATCGCGCGGGGAGGTGGTTTTGGCCGGACCCAGTTCGAGGTTGGCTGGGACGGACATGAGGACGAATTGGACGACCTGAAGGAGCGCGGCGAGGGTGAGGGCGGTGAGTTCGGGGGTCAAGGTTTTGATCTCCACAAGTCTTCGGTTTCCCAATTGTAAGGAAAACCTGCGTCGCTAAGGGTCAGTCTTGGAGAAACAGGAAAGGATTTAATGTGAGACAAGAAACGTTCGTGCCATTTGGTTCTCGGGTTGGCGAACGAAAGCATGTACCTGAGCACGCAAGCCACCGCGTAGAGACGGAACTGAGAGTTCGGCGTACTGAGAACGTGCTTCAGTTGAGGTGGCAAACTTGGACCCGACAGGGCGGGAGCGTTTACCATTGGTTTGTTCCACAGTCTGGCATGGTGAGCGCAAACATTTCTTACATAGGACATTGAATGCGACCAAGATCCAAGATGGTTTGGGTGAATACCACCGTAGTTGTCTCCAATGTTCTTTCTATCCGCAAACTTCATACCTGAGATCAGATGAGACAATGGGCCAAAGTCCAAAAGTTCTACCGCTATCCAAATTGGCATGTCGTCCCCTGGATACTTCGTCCGAAAGTGTTCTGCGAAAGCATCTTTGGATCTGTTAAAGCGGTCGTCAAATTTCTGTAGCCACTTTCGGTGTGGAGTTGGACCCGTTCCCCTTATTGGTTTGTTAAAGTTTCTGTCGAATGTCTTAGGTTCTCTGTGTGATTTGGCCCCATGGCGACCAAGAGTGAGCGCAACTTCCGTTCTAAGGCTGACTTCAATTCGCTCCAACGCATCGAGCATAACAAGTCTCAAACGGCTATCAAAAGTGTAGAGGTCGGTTACTTCTTGGAAGGTGGTGCCAGGAACAAAGTTATCTTCCACAATTTCGCTTTTTGGTCCGCTGCGTTGTCTCATAGGGTGCCAATAAGCACTCAAACGGTAGTATCCAATGCGCTGAAGGTACTCGCTTGCTTTGTCCGTGTCCTCAATGTTCAAACCTCGCGATTGCAGCAAAGAGATTTGTTGAGGGATTGTGAGATAAGGTTTGTTATACAAAAAAGGCCGACCCTTGTGACAGAGCAACAGCGGGGCCGACCGTATTAACAGATATATGACCACCTTTTGTACTATTTTCAAGTTTTGTTCGCACGGACAGTGAACCAATCGTATATGTTGTAGTATTCCCGCAGCCTACAAATCCATCAGCAACCGGCGGGGATCCTCCAGCGCATCTTTTACCCGCACCAAGAACGTCACCGCGCCTTTGCCGTCGACGATGCGGTGATCGTAGCTGAGCGCCAGGTACATCATCGGGCGCACCACGATCTCGCCCCCGACGACGACCGGCCGATCCTGGATCTTGTGCATCCCCAGGATGCCCGATTGCGGCGGGTTGAGGATCGGCGAGGACATCAGCGAGCCATAGACACCACCATTCGAGATAGTGAAGGTGCCACCCTGCATCTCGGCCATCGACAGTTTGCCATCGCGGGCGCGCGCGCCTTTCTCTG
>JBCCCZ010000066.1:0-15325 GCA_039033255.1 Pseudomonadota bacterium | reverse complement strand
CAAAGAGCCAAAGTTCATGCTGAAGTTCGGCGCCGCCGGCTTCAACCAGGACAACCTGCTCATCGAGCGCGCCGGCTGCCTTGAGTTCGCCCGCGACCTCGAAGAGCGCACCGACGGCGAAATCCGCATCGAATTCATCGGCAACAACCAGATCTGCGGCCAGCTTTCCTGCGTTGAGAAGGCGCAGCAGGGCATCGTCGACATCTACGCGGCGTCCACGCAGAACTCTGCCGGTGGTGCGCCTTATCTGAACGTTCTGGACTACGCGTATATGTTCCGTAGCCGGGCCGATCAGTACTACTTCATGTACCATCCGAAGTCGCAGGAAGTCCTACGTGACCCCTTCGAGAAGCGTCATGGCCTGAAGTTCCTCTTCACCCATGCCGAACTTCGCGGGATCCAGCTGGGTCTGGCTTGGCAGGATAAGCCGGTCGTTGAAAGCATCGACACGCTGCGCGGTACAAAGAACCGTGTGACGGGGACGCAGCTTGGGCGGATCGCAATGGACGCACTTGGTCTCAACCCTGTGCCCGTTGCGTGGGAAGAAACGCTTGACGGTCTGAAGCAGGGCCTGATTGACGGTGCGGAAACATGGGCCTCGGCCGTGGCATACGCCAACATGTCTCCGGTGGTCAGCCAGTGTGTCGATCTGCGTTTCTTCTGCGGTACAGAACACACCGCGATGAACGCTCAATCCTTCGACAACCTCGGAGGTGAGCTTCAGGATGCCGTGATGGAAGCGTCGTATCTGACACAGGTGCACGTGCAAGCCGCGAACGAAGCGGCGCTGGTCAACACGGTTGGCTTCAGCCATCCGCACCAGGGCCCCGAAACAATCTTTGCCAAGAACAACGTGAAAGTTGCCGCGCTGTCTGATGCAGAGATCAAGAAGGCCGAAGAGCAGTGCTCGCCCGAATATCAGCCCCAGCTGTGGGAGCAGTGGCGTGAGCGGATCAACGGCTGGTCCGGTGGTCTCGACACCTATCAGGAGATCTACGACACCGTACGTGAGCATGACATCACGCTGGCGGAGAATGTCGAACCCCGCCGTTGGTGGAAGGGCTGATCTGAGGCTGGTCTCTCGTGCAGCCGCTTTTCGGCTGCACGACAAAATTGACCCGGGCGAAGTTCGCCCGGGCCATGTAAAGTCCAATACATAAACAAAGAATCATGCGTCGTTTGAGTGAGGAGCTTTGGCGCCGCAGTCCACATAAGGATGTGGGGGACACTGGGAGGTGCGATCATGGAAATGATCAGCGGCATGGGCGAGGTTATCTCTGCCTTCATGAGCGGCGACTCGTTCAACGTACAATCAGCAATGAGAGGCAACCCCGGCATTTGGCCGCTTGGGTTGATCGTCACTTTCGTAGGTGGGGCCATCATGGCGCTGATCTACCGTGCGGTCCCGTTAATCGAACGGCACCTGGAGCCGACCGTCATGGTCGTGGCCTACCTTGCCATCGGGTACATCATCTTCTCTGGCGTTGTTCAGCGGTTCTACCTTTCGGGGCAGCCGCCGTGGTCCACCACGATCCCACCCTTCCTGTTTTTGATCATGGCCTGGGTCGGGTGCAGCTATAACGTCAAGCTGCGCACCCATCTGGCCTTTGCTGAATTCCGAAAATCTGCGCCAAGGACGGTGCAGTTATTCCTGTTGCTTCTCGATGCGGTGCTGTGGCTTGGTTTCGCCTGGATTGTCATTGTAACGACAACGCAGGAAACCGTCCGCGCCGCGGCGAACTTTTCCATCATGCTTGGCACGGACAACGTGATGCAGTGGTGGTTCCTCGGAACGGTGCCGATCGCGTTTATCCTGTTGACCGCACGGGTCATGGAAAACGCCATCAAGGATCTCAAGAAATACCGCAACGGTGACGAGATGATCGAAGCCGCTGTGATCGGGGGTGACACATGAGCGACCCAACCATCATCACGCTCATCTCTATCGGGGTGACAATTCTCTTCATGGCGGGCGTGCCCGTGTTCCTTGTGATCGCCTATTGGGTGATCGGCATGTCCTTCGTGCTGGAATTGCAGCTGCTCAATATGGGCGCTGCGTTGCAGGACGTGTTCACAGACGGGTTTGCCCTTCTGGCGATGCCGCTCTTCATCCTGACGGGTGACTTGATCAACCGCTCCGGTATTGCGCGACGTCTCAGTGATTTCGCCTATGCCTGCCTCGGCTGGATCCGGGGCGGTCTGGCGATGGCCTCTCTCGGCGCTTGCGGCCTTTTCGCTGCGATCTCGGGGTCGAACTCGGCCACCACGGCGACCATCGGGTCCATGCTTCACCCTGAAATGGTGAAGGGTGGTTACGATGAACGCTTCTCCGCAGCTACGGCGGCGGCAGGTGGTACAGTGGGGATTATCATTCCGCCGTCGATCATCTTCATCGTCTACGGCTTCCTGATGAACCTGCCCATCTCCGACCTCTTCGTCGCGGGGATCATCCCCGGCGCGATGATGGTCTTTGGCATGATGCTGGCCTGTTTCCTCGTGTGCTGGAAAAACGGCTGGGGCTACATCATCGCGCTCAATCCGATGCGCGTAATCAAAACCGCCGTCGGCGGTTGGCTCGGTTTCTTCGCCATCGGGCTTGTGCTTTGGGGTATCTACACCGGTAAGTTCTCACCAACTGAGGCCGCCGGTGTGACCGTGGGCTTTGGTATCATCGCGGGTCTGGCGAGTTTCGTGGTCACCTATTTCCTCAAGATGGACCAAACCAAAGACTGGTCGGAAAAATCTGTCGCCTCAATGCTGGTGGTCGAAGGGTTCACCATCCCGCAGGTCCCCGGCATCGTGATGCGCTCTGCACAGATCACAGGCATTCTTGCCCCGCTCATCGCTGTTTCAGTGGTGATGCAGCAGATCTTGTCGCTTCTGGGTGCACAGCAGGTGATTGGTGATTTCGTGACCTCAATGGGCGGTTATCACGCGGTGCTCTTCACGGCGATGGCCATCGTCTTCGTCTCTGGCATGATCCTTGAAAGTTTGCCTGTCACGATCATCCTTGCGCCTATTCTTGCGCCAATTGCGGCCAGTGTTGGCGTAGATCCTGTGCATTTCTCGGTGATCTTCCTTGTCGGGGCCTCCATCGGGTTCATCACGCCACCCTACGGTCTTAACCTCTACGTGGCGTCAGGTGTGACAGGCGTTCCCTATTTCCGCCTGCTGCGCTACACGACGATGTATCTCTTTGCATTGATCAGCGTCTGGATCCTTGTCGCACTGACACCCGATCTGGCCCTAATGCTGCTACCGGATAGATAAACGACGAGGCTATGCCCGAAGACCAAGATATAGACACCAAGAAAGGTCAAATGCCGACCAACCTGCGCCTCCTCTATCTTCTGGAGGAGGTGGCTCAGATCGGCACACCGGTGTCTGCGTCCTATCTTGTGGGCGCCTTGGGTCTGCCAAAGCCCACGGTGCATCGGCTGCTTCATACTGCGGAAGAAGAGGGGTTTTTGCAGCGCGACGTGGATGGTAAATCCTACGGCCCTGGCTATAGATTGCGCCGGGTGGCGACGAACACGTTGTCATCGCAACGCATCCGAACGGAACGACTGCGCATCATGCGGAAACTGGCTGAAGAGGTCGGCGAGACGTGCAATCTTGCCGCCCCGGGGCGTGACGGCATGGTTTATCTTGACCGCGTCGAAACCCACTGGCCCCTGCGCATTCAGCTGCCCGTGGGCACGCAAGTGCCGTTCTACTGTACGGCCAGCGGCAAGATGTACCTGTCCTCGCTCAGGCAGGATAAGTTGGATCGGTTGCTGGCCATTCTGGATCTGGAAGAATTCACGGAACACACCCTGAACGATTCGCATGCCTTGAAACAAGAGTTGTCTTTGACGCGGACGCGCGGCTACGCGACGGATGATCAGGAATTCATGGATGGCATGCTGGCGTTGGCTGTTCCCATCTGTGATGATCAGCGGCGTCTGCTGTCGACCCTGTCAATTCACGTGCCCAACCAGCGGTTGGACCTCGACAGTCTGCTGAAGCACCTTCCCCGTTTGCAGGAAGCGCGGGATCAGTTGGAAGACCTGGTCAAAGTGTGACGTGCGGCCCTTTCGCCGTTTCTGGCACCAAACGATCCCCTATGCCAATTTGAATGCCCCTTGATATCGCCCGCCAAAGGGGCGAAATGAAGACAGCCAGAGACATGCGCCCAGAGCCGCACGACTTTAGCCCGAACCTGGAGGATCAAAGGTGTGACCGATGACTGAACCTGTCGGGAGGGCAATCCATGGCGCAGACTGAAGGTCGAATGGCCATCCTAGAACACGTGTTCGACGTCACGCCCAACATGCGCCGAATTGTGTTTGGCGGGCCTGATCTGTCTGGGTTTCCAACCGATGCGCTGGGGGGCTACATCAAGCTTATCTTTCCTGATGAACCGCGCAGCAATCCCAAACGGCCCGTTATGCGCACCTATTCCATCCGCGCGCAGGATGAAGGCAAAGGCACGATCAGCGTAGATTTCGCGTTGCACGCGGACACGGGCGGGTTGGCCATGGATTGGGCAATGCAGGCCAAGCCGGGTGATCAGATCCCCATATCCGGGCCCGGCAGGATCAAGATGGCGCCACCCAATGCGGATTGGTACTTGATTGCGGCCGACATGACCGGATTGCCTGCGGCTTCGTGCAATCTCGAACGGCTCCCCGCGGACGCCAAGGGTTACGCCCTCTTCGAAGTGCTGTCAGAGACGGACAGGCAGGATCTGGATCTGCCCAAGGGGCTAGAGGTGCATTGGGTCATCAACCCCGATCCTGACGAAGATAAAACAAAGCTCTTGCAGGCCGTCACCGCGCTGCCATGGCTGCCCGGAACGCCGTTCGTTTGGACCGCGTGTGAGTTCGACACCATGCGCGCGCTGCGCAGTTACTATCGCATCGAACGCAGCGTGGATCGCGACATGCTCTACCTCTCCAGCTATTGGCGCGCGGGGCGGACGGAAGATCAACACAAGGTCGACAAGCGCAAGGATGCGCAAGCCAACACACCCATTTGGCGCACTCTTTTGGCTCGGATGATCCAGATCGCGAGCCAAATGGCTCCATCCAACGTGAAACCGGGCAGGTAAGATGAAACGGATCCTGCCTTATCTTTTGCCCTACAGGCGCACGGCAGGCTTTGTCATGGTGTTGACCCTTGTGGTTACGGCTACCGGTCTTCTGGGACCGTGGCTGATCCGAGAGATTGTTTTGGTCATTGAAGAAAACCGCGTGGATGCCACGCGCCACGTGACCTATGCCGCGCTGGGTCTCATCGCTGTGCATTTCGCCCGCAGCGGGGCGGAGGCGGCCATGTTTCACTATTCGCACGTGGTGGCGTTCAACACCTGTCGCGACCTGCGCAATGCCATCTACCGTCATCTGCAAACCTTGTCCCCAGGGTGGTACGCCCAGCGAAAATCCGGTGATGTAACCAAGCATGTGGTCGATGACACCATGCGGCTGGAACCAGTTCTGGCCGACACGATCTACGGGTTTGTCACAGCGCTGATCCTGTCCCTGGGCGTGTTCGTCATCCTGATGACCCTGTCGCCGCTTCTGACCCTTCTGGCGGTCGCGCCTTTGCCACTGGCGCTCTACATCATGATCCGCATCGGCAAGGTCGCGCGCCCAACATTTTACAAAGAGGTCAGCCGGGAAGGGGAGTTATCTGCCCTCGTGCAGGATCATGTAAGCGGTATCCGTGAAATCCAGATCTTCAATCAGGAACATCAGGCCGGGCGTGTATTTGGACGGTTTTCAGACATGCTGGCGCGACGTCAGATTTGGTCACGCACCGTGATTTCGCCCTTCGAACCCGTGATCAAAGCGATGATGGGTCTCTCGACCGCGCTGGTCATTCTGGTGGGCGCCCGCATGGCGTTGGCCGGGCAGATCCTAGTGGCCGATCTTGTGGCGTTCATCCTTTACAATGCCGCCCTCTTCCAACCGCTGTTTGTTCTGGGAGGGGCCGTGGAAAACTATCGACGTGGCACAGCCAGCATGAAACGCGTATCTGACATCCTCGATACCCGACCGGAGGTGGGGGATGCGGAGGATGCGCAGCCCATGGGCCGGGCAAGGGGCGCGCTGCGGCTCTCAAATGTGGGGTTTTCCTATCGCGAAGCGATGCCCGTTTTGCGCGACATATCGCTAGAGGTCGCGCCGGGTGAAACGCTGGCCCTTGTGGGACCGACGGGTGCTGGCAAGTCCACCATCGCGCATCTTCTGGCCCGGTTTTACGACGTGAATGAGGGGGCGATCACGCTTGACGATGTGGATCTGCGCGCGCTGCGGCTGGCCGATCTGAGGCGAAACATGTCGATGGTTTTGCAGGATGTGTTCCTGTTTCACGGCTCGATCCGTGACAACATCCGCTTTGGCATGGCCGAGACCAGCGAAGAGCGCGTGGTGGAGGCTGCACAGGCCGCGGGCGCTCATGACTTCATCATGTCGTTGGAAATGGGTTACAATACCATTGTCGGCGAACGTGGCATTCGCCTTTCTGGTGGTCAGAAGCAGCGTATTTCCGTGGCCCGCGCGCTCTTGAAGGATGCACCGATCCTGATTCTGGATGAAGCGACGAGTGCGGTGGACACCGAAACCGAACGGGCCATCCAGGACAATCTGGACCGACTTCTGACCGGCCGAACCGCCGTGGTTATCGCGCATCGCCTGTCCACCATTCGCCGTGCTGACAGGATCGCCGTTCTGGATGAGGGACGCATCGTGGAATTGGGCAGCCATGCGCAACTCGCGGCGCAAAACGGCCCCTATAGCCGACTTTTGACCGCCCAGGATCACCAAGAAAAGGAGAGCGCTTAAATGGACAGCTGGATCATCTGGGCCCTCTTGGCTGCGGTCTTTGCCGCGCTAACGGCCATATTTGGCAAGGTCGGTGTCTCGGGTGTGCATCCCGACCTGGCAACTTTCATTCGCACCTGCGTGATCTTGGGGTTTGCTGCCTTGATCGTCAGCGCGCAGGGGGCGTTTTCCGGGCTGAGTGACATTTCATCCAGGACATGGATTTTCCTTGTGCTTTCGGGGCTGGCCACCGGCGCATCCTGGCTTGCTTATTTCCGCGCTCTGCAGCTCGGTCAGGCCGCGCAGGTTGCCCCAATCGACAAGCTTTCGGTCGTGCTGGTGGCCGTTTTTGGGGTTTTCTTTCTCGGAGAAAAACTGTCGGCGCTGAACTGGGCCGGGATTGGGCTTATAGCTGTGGGCGCGCTGCTGGTCAGCCTATCGGCCTGAGCCTCATGACCCGCCATGCGCCTCGACGATGTCCACCATCCGGTGCGGGGAGTAGACTGTGATCCTGCCCACCTTATCAGCGCTGCTGAAGGCAATCCCACGAACAGGCCAGACGAAACGGGGTCTTCTTCACATTTTTGATGCAGCTAGTGCAGGCGACGCACGACGCCGTCCCGACGATCGGTCCGTAGGACATCTCAGAAGGAAAGAGATACTCGATACTTGGTTGCGGGAGCAGGATTTGAACCTGCGACCTTCAGGTTATGAGCCTGACGAGCTACCAGACTGCTCCATCCCGCGCCAGGTAGACCTGCTTTCTAGGCCCGTCCAAATCTGTGCGCAATGCCAAAATGATGGTTTTTCTACGAAATCTGGCTGACATGGCGTCAACCCGTCGATCATCTGATCACAAAAGCCCCAGCCAGGACCCGACCGACCGCATCCATCCCGCATTTGCGCTGCTGGTGTCGATCACAAGGCTTCCGCCGTCGTCGAGAACTTGCACATCCGTGCCCAAAAGCCGCCCTTCGTGATAGCGATGCACGACGATCTCCAGCCGGTCGCGCCCGGTTTGCGGGAAATGCAGTGACAGCGGCGCATCACCTGAAATCTGATCGGTAAAACCGCCGTAGTATGTCTGCAACTTGCCGGGCACCAGTTTGTCAGGCTCGTACTGAACAGTGCAAACCGCGATGGCAGTATAGGCATCCCAGGGCGCTTCAAACGGCAGCGGCGTGTCGGTGGGGTGAACCATCATCGACATGGCCTCAAACGCAAAACGGTCGCCGCCCTGACTGCCTTGGATGTTATCGAATATGTTATCTGCCAGATCAAAACTGCCAACGCGGCGGAATTCTTCAATTGGCACGCGGCCGTTATCGCTGAAAAGCAGCGTTGGGTCAGAAGCAAGCACCGGCGCGATCAGATCGGCGGGCATGGACAGGTAATAGGTCGCTGAATCATCATCGCGGTTGACGATCAGCGTCAACTCATCTTGCGCCTCCGCCAGAGAGGTCGACGCTGCAAGGCCAAAGGCCAGCGAGGTTATGATCGATCTGATCAGCATCACAATGTATTTAGGAACCTTATCACATTTTCCCAGTGAGTTTCACCTCGGACGCCTGTCCACCTCACAAAGGTGTTATCGCTGCCGAAAAACCCCGAGCCCCTTGCGCCGTACGATCCGGCGATTCTGCACCGCCTCACGGAAGACAATCAAGAGCCCAGCGGCAATGATCATCGTCAGGCCCAACCACGTCGTCGCATCCGGCAGATCCGAGAAAAACACCCAGCCCCACAGCACGGCCCAGGGCATGGCGGTGTATTCAAACGGCGTCACAACGCTCGCCTCCGCCAACCGGTAGGCTTGGGCGAGGCAGAAAAACCCGGTCGCTGCCGTGCCGCCAATTACGGCCAGAAGCACCCAATCCTGCGCGGCGGGCATGGTCCAGTCCCGAAACAGAAAATCGAGGCTGGGATGCGGGGAGGTAACAGGCATGACCACGAAAAGGACCCCAACAAGACCACCACCAACAATGTAAGTCACGATCGTGATCACCGTCATCGTCGTGCCATTGGTCCGTCGGCCCAGCTTGCGGGTGGCGATGATGGACACGGCATAGAACACTGCCGCAAGCAGTGCAAAAATAGCCGCGGGTTGAAACACGCCCATCCCGGGCTGCACGATGACCAGTACGCCCGCAAGCCCCAGAAAGATCGCCAGCACGCGGAAGGCGCCGATCTTTTCCTTGAGGAAGACGATCGCAAGCAAGGTGACGAAGATCGGCGTGGAAAAGGCAATTGCCACCGCCTCTGCCAAGCCGATAGACGACAGTGCGATGTAATAGCAGGTATAAGAGATAAACGCCGCCAGCGCGCGGGTTAGTTGCAAGGGCCATGAGCCGATCTCAAGCGGCCAGAGCTGTCCTTCAAAGCGCGCGATGATCACCACCAGTGGCAGCGCGAAAATGCTGCGGATAAAGACAACCTGATGCACGGCATAGACATCAGACAGGAATTTGATGATCACGTCCTGCAATGGGAAAATGGTTGTGGCGGCCAGCAGAAAGACAATGCCCACGAAAGGCTTTTCATCCGTTTGTGTAGGGCTCTGCGCCATGGGTCGTCCGAGGGTTTGGGCGGGCAACAGAGTGACAGAAATTTTTTATGCGTCTGGCTGATTTACGACAGGGCAAGCGTCGTTTCTGGGGCTCCGACGTCTTTCAACGAATGCGCGGCGCGGCTTTAAACATCTCGCCCAAATGCCAGTGCGATGGCATGAAACGCAGCCACGCAGGCGCGGTGATGATCATTGTTCACCGCCTCAGGCCATGTCGACAGTTTCACCGCCACCATCCCGCGTTCCGGGGAGACGTAGATCATCTGTCCGAAAATCCCCAGGCAGTAATGACCCATGCGATCCGTGTCCTCGATCCAGAACTGATTGCGGTAGCGGCCATTGGGAAAATGTTCGCGGCCATAATCGTTGAACAGACCATGATCGCCTGATCGCACATCTTCCACCCAGTCCTCGGGGATCACCCGCCGCCCATCCACCTGCCCGTCATTGAGGTATGCAAGCCCGAACCGCGCCAGATCGCGCAGCGAGGCGTTGAACCCGCCACAGGCCAGCCCATAGCCCGATGGATCAAGCGTGAAACAGGCTTGGGTCTCGGTGCCCAAAGGCTGCCAAAGCCGTGCTGAGACAAGCTGCGGCAGGCGCTGGCCGGTTACGCGCTCCATCGCGTGGGCCAGCACGTCGGTTTCAATCGACCGGTATTCGAACCGCGCCCCATGCTCGGCGTCACGTGCCGTCAGGGTCATGATCTGGTCATGGATGCAGCGCGGCCAGTTTACGCCCTCATAGCCATCCGGGATCGGTTTCCATCCGGCGGCCACATCGGTCTTGCCCACATCGCTGGCGCGGTTGAAGTAATCCGTCTCATCATATGTCACGCCTGAGGCCATATCCATGATCTGCCGCAGCGTTGCCCCGTTCCATGCGGTGCGTTCCAGCTCTGGCAGCGCGTCCGTGACGGGCGCATGAAGATCCAGCAACCCTTCGGCAAACAGGGTGGACGCGGTCGTGGCGGTGATTGACTTTGACACCGACTGGCAAAGATGCACCGATGCAGGCGACATCCCGTTCCAGTAACTTTCATGGATGATCTTGCCGCCCAGCATCACCAGCAGCCCGTCGGTGTAATCATCATCGATCCACTGGGCCACATTGGTGGGCCCATTGGGTGTCTCAAAGGCAATCTCTTCGATAGGCTCCAGCGCCTCGGGCAGATCAGAGGGCGTGGCAGACGGCGCCACCGGCCCGGTGGGCAGGATCTCTCGGATATGCTGAAACGCCCAGCGGTTCCATGGGGCCCGATCCCAATCAATCATCGGCACGCGCCACTCGGACGGTGGCGGCGATCCTTCCATGATCGGCGGGCGGGGGTCTGAGTTTTTGTAGCTCTCCATCAGGCTTCCCACGTTATACGACCGCCCATCAGCGTCACTGCGGCGCGGGCCTTGTCCAGATTGGCGGGGTCTAGCGCTTCCAGGTCATGATCCATCACAACCACATCGGCCATCATCCCGGGGGCGAGTTTGCCCTTGCGATGCTCATTGAATTCCACCCAGGCATTGAGCGCGGTGTAGCTTTCCAGAGTCTCGCGCAGTGTGGAGGTTTGATCACCCCAGAGTTCCGGCAGATCGGGCCGGTGCACCGCGCCTTTGACGGACGGCATCACATCCACGGGCACCACCGGCCAATCGGTCGAGAAGCAGACGGGCGTGCCGGTTTCGCGAATAGCTTTCGTGGCAAAGGCCAGCGGGATTTGATCCGCGCGCACCATCACGTCTGGCGGATAGGGCGGGAACATGCCGCCTGCGGGAGAGTGCAGGGGTTGGACAGAGGCGACAACGCCCAGGGATTTCAACCGCGCCAGATCATCGGCGTGGATCAGTTCGATATGCTCAATCCGGTGGCGGCTGTCGCGGGCGCCATTTGCGACGCGCGCCGCCTCATATCCATCAAGCGTTGCCCGCACCGCCGCATCGCCAATGGCGTGTACCGCGATCTGCAGGCCGTCCGCATCAACCCGGCGGCAGATTTCCGCGAAATGATCGGGTGGGAACAGCGCCTCGGACCGGGTGCCCGTGTTGGGATAAGGCTCCAGCATGAAGGCGGTGTAGCTGTCGATCACCCCGTCCATGAACATCTTCACCCGGGCTGACCAGACCATGTCGGTCTTGAACCGCCGCCGCATCTCGGATGCCTCGTCAAGCCGGTGGATCGGGTCGGTGTTCTTGAGGTGCATGGGCACCTCGCACCGGCAAAGCAGACGGGCCTCAAGGTCCAATTCCGATAGCAGCTCCCCCTGATAGAAGTTCCCATCCATCAGGTGCAGCCCCGTGATTCCATGAGAGGCGCAGTGTTGCAGCCCCTTGGCGATCACGTCCTTGTCGATGGCCCGTTCTGCGGCGGTTGCGCTGGGGTCGCGCCCTGTGACCAGCCCTTCCAGATCGCGCCCGCCCAGCGGGGTCAGAGCCATGACCGGGCCATAAGCGCCAAATTCGCGCAACTCGCCATGGGCGGTGCCGTCAGCGGCCATAACCACCTCGGTGCCGTCCGGCATATCGGCGCCCTGTAGCAGCCCAGCCATTTGCAACGCGGCGGTGTTGGCCCAAACGGTGTGGTGATCAGCGGCCATTGCGGCGAAAGGGCGGTCCGGCATCACGCGGTCCAGATCCTGACGCGTGGCGGCGCGGCCTTCGATGACGTGATAGTCAATGCAGGTGGCAAAGAGCAGCCGGTCATCCGGGCGGGTTTTGGAATAGGCGCGCACGGCTTTGGTCAACGCATCTTCGCCCTGTACGTCCATCAGGTTGAGGTAGTCGAGCTCTACCGAGCCGGTGAATAAATGCACATGGCTGTCGATGAAGCCCGGCAGAACCGTACAGCCGCCCGCATCAATGACGCGCGCATCGCCCGCGATGGCGCGTATCTCAGGCGTGGTGCCCACGGCCTCAATCCGGCCTCCGGTAATCGCAAGCGCCTCTGCGTCGGGGCCGGCCATGGTGATGAGTTTGCCGTTGAGGATGACGATGTCGGGCATGGGTCTTCCGGTTCTTGATTGTCTGAAACGATGAGGCATCAGACCACCTTCTTGAGTCCAGAACATTCTTCGGGACATGACACATAACTGTGCCCATGACATGTGGCAGAGCGGCTTCGACAGGCCGTGGTATGGCGATCCATCAGTCATTTGGCAGCGCTTTATCGGCGGGTTCCAGGACTCCCTTCGAGCAATGCGCTGATTTCACAAATTCGCCTTGCCGACGGGACGGCCTGGCGAAGGCGCGGCGGGCTACGCCCTTGATTCCGCGCCCGGAGCGCTGAAACTGGGCCGCCATCTGTGATGAAGCAATAATCCAAAGGTGTCTTGCGCAACCTCTCTCAATGCGCCATTTCACCCATCAGACCCAAGGAAAGGACGATCCTATGCGCGCAGCCGATGTTGTCGCCAGACGCCTCTATGATGCAGGGTGCCGCTGGGCCTTTGGTATGCCGGGGGGCGAGGTGCTCACCCTCATGGATGCGCTGGAAAAGGCAGGCATCACCTTTGTCCTCTGCAAACACGAAAACGCCGCCGGGTTCATGGCCGAAGGGACCTACCACCGCACAGGCGCACCGGGCATCTTGCTGGCGACTGTGGGACCGGGCGCTTTGAACGGCATCAACGTGGTGGAAAATGCCCGCCAGGACCGAGTGCCGCTGATCGTCCTGACCGGTTGTGTGGACGCCCACAAGGTGGAGACCTATACCCATCAAGTGCTGGATCAGCCGCAGGTTTTCCGGCCCATTACAAAGGCGACCTTTACACTCAACGCCAAGGCAGCGGGGGTGCAGGCCGACAAGGCCGTGACCATCGCCATGGAAGGCCGCCCTGGCCCGGTGCATATCGACGTGCCAATTTCAGTTGCCGATGCAGACGCCCAAGAGGCCGGTATACTGCGCAAACCCGCTCTGCCGGTTGCGCCCGTAGGTGCAGATTTTTGCAGGGCGAGCGAGGCGCTGGCAGGCGCCGAGCGGCCCATCGTCGTCGCGGGTGTTGGTGCCGTGACAGAAGGTGCCGAAGATGTGGTACGCCGCGCCGCTGATCTGGGTATTCCGGTTGTCACCACGTACAAAGCAAAAGGGATTATCCCCGAAAGCCACGGCAATGCACTGGGTGGCGCGGGCCTGTCACCCAAGGCAGACACGGTCCTTTTGCCGCTTTTAAGACAGGCGGATGTGGTTCTGTGCATCGGCTACGACCCCATTGAGATGCGCGACGGTTGGACCGATCCGTGGGACCCAACCACCCAGACCGTGATCGACATCACGTCCGAGCCCAACCACCACTACATGCATCACGCCACCTACAATATCGTTGGCGATTGCGCGGCATCGGTAGATGCGCTTTTGCCTCAAACAATGGGAACACTCTGGCCCGGAGGAGATGCCGCCGCTGCGAAACAGGCGCTCACCGAAATATTCACGCCCTCAGATGATTGGGGCCCCGGTCAGGCCATGGTCATCTGCCGCAAAGTCCTGCCCGAAGACACGCTCGCCACCGCCGACAGTGGTGCGCATCGCATTCTTCTGTCTCAGGTGTGGCAATGCGAATTCCCGCGCGCACTCACCCAGTCCTCGGCGCTCTGCACCATGGGCTGCGCCGTGCCTCTCGCAATGGGCGCGCAGATTGTGGAGCGCGACCGAACGGTCGTGTCCTTTTCGGGCGATGCGGGCTTTCTGATGGTTGCCGGTGAGCTGGCCACCGCTGCCGAACAGCACCTGAAAACGATCTTCGTGGTCTTCGTTGATGCCTCCCTCGCGCTGATTGAACTTAAGCAACGCCAACGCCAGATGAAAAACACCGGTGTGGATTTCGGCCGCGTGGATTTTGCAGCCATCGCAGGCGCGTTTGGCGGGCAAGGGCATACCGCGCGATCCGGCGCTGAGTTGGAAGCGGCACTGAACACGGCCATGGCGGCAGACACGTTCAGCATTATCGCGGTGGAGATTGACCGAAAGGCATATGATGGCACCTTCTGACCCAAAAGGCGCGCTGGATGGCCTTCTGATCCTTGATCTGTCGCGCATCCTCGCCGGGCCCACGGCGACGCAGCTTCTGGGCGATATGGGCGCGACCGTGATCAAGATCGAGAACCCCAAAACCGGCGGTGATGACACCCGTGCCTGGGGGCCGCCTTACGCGGAAACCCATGACGGGCAAAGCGATCTGAGCGCCTATTTCATGTCATCCAACCGCAATAAATTCTCAGTTGCGGCGGACCTTTCAACGCAAGAAGGTCAGGAGATGATCAAGGCCATCGCGGCCAAGGCCGATGTGGTGATTGAAAATTACAAGCCCGGTGGTTTGGTCAAATTCGGGCTCGATCATGAAACGCTGTGCGCCGCGCATCCGGGCCTTGTCTATTGCTCTATCTCCGGCTTCGGCCAGACTGGTCCAAACCGCGATCTGCCGGGCTATGATTTGATGGCCCAAGGCTATGGCGGTATCATGTCCGTCACGGGGGAGGCCCAGGGCACGCCGATGAAAGTGGGCGTGGGCATCGCCGATGTGATGTGCGGGATGTATGCCACTGTGGGGATCCTCGCCGCCCTGCGCCACCGGGATCAGACGGGAGAGGGTCAGCATATTGACCTCGCATTGGTGGATGCGCAGATGGCGTGGCTGATCAATGAGGGCACCAACACGCTGACCTCCGGCAAGCCGCCCATCCGGCGCGGCAATGCGCATCCCAACATTGTGCCCTATGATGTCTTTGCAGGCAGCGACGGCCACATCATCCTCGCCTGCGGCAATGACGGGCAGTTCAATCGCATGATGCAGGCCTTTGATCGCCCCGATCTGGCCGAGGATGCGCGGTTTCAAACCAACCCCTTGCGCATCACCAACCGCGATGCGCTGACGGCGGAGATCGCTGCGCTCTTTGGCGGGTTCACCACGGCAGATTTGTTAGAGAAGTTGCAAGCGGTCGGCGTCCCCAGCGGCCCGATCCATACCATT
>JBCCCZ010000065.1:0-15414 GCA_039033255.1 Pseudomonadota bacterium | reverse complement strand
TTCACGGATCCCGGCGACGGGGTCATCATCTTCACACCAGTCTATCACGAGTTCACGGTCAAGATTAACCTGACGGGCCGCCGGGTGCATGAAAGCCCGCTGGTGATCCGTGATGGTGTGTACCACATGGATTTCGACGCGCTGGAGGCGGGGCTGACAGGCGATGAGAAGGCGATGATCATTTCCTCGCCGCACAACCCGGCCGGGCGCATTTGGACGCCCGATGAACTGCGCCGGTTGGCAGATTTTTGTGAGCGCCACGATCTGCTGATGATGACAGATGAAATCCACCATGATCTGATCTATCCGGGACACACGTTCACCCCCTATCTCGTGGCCGCACCCAAGGCCGCGCAGCGGAGCTTCGTGCTGACGGCGGCCTCCAAAACCTTCAACACGGCAGGCGCGCGGCTGGGCACGGTGACGATTTCTGATGACGACAAACGCGCGGCCTTTCGCCACCACCTGCTGTCGCACCAGACACAAGCCAACCTTCTGGGGGTCGAACTGACCCGCGCGGCCTATTCGCCGGAAGGGGCCGCTTGGGTGGATGAGCTGGTGGCTTACCTAGCGGAAAATGCACGCATCTTTGGTGCGGGCATCGCAAATATCCCAGGTCTTGCGTCAATGCCAATGCAATCAACATATCTCGCCTGGGTCGATTTCGCGGGCACAGGCATGGAGATGAATGAGGTGACCCGTCGCGTAAAGAATGACGCCCGCATCGCGCCGTCCGTCGGCCGGGATTTTGGCACCGGAGGAGAGACCTGTCTCCGCTTCAACATCGGAACATCGCGTTGCCGGGTGGAAGAAGCGGTGGAACGGCTGCAAACCGCGTTTGCGGATCTGCAATGATCCGCGGCCTGATCCGCCTCACCGCCGCGGCCCTTTTGGTGCTGGTGTCGATTGTGGCGGTCAGGATTGCAAGTATCCCTGCGCCAGAGCCGGTACTGGTACCGCTTACGGAAAAAATCGACCTCATTGAAATCGACAAATCAGATCGCCGCATGACCGTCTTCCGGGAGGGCGTGGCGCTGCGCAGTTACGATATCGCCCTTGGATTTTCCCCTGCAGGCCACAAAGCACGGCAAGGGGATGGGCGCACGCCCGAAGGGCACTACCGAATTGATCGGCGCAACCCCGAAAGCGCCTTCCATCTGTCGCTCGGCATCAATTACCCCAGACCGCTGGACACATTGCGCGCGGCGGCTAAAGGCGTGTCACCGGGCGGTGATATCTTCATCCACGGCTAGCCAAACGGCTTGCCCAGCATGCAGCGCGGCGACTGGACGGAAGGTTGCATCGCCGTCAGCAATCAGGAAATGGAAGAACTGTGGCGCGTGGTGGATTTGGGCACTGAGGTGGTGATCCGGCCTTGACGGAGCTGCGTCATCTATTTGGGTTGATTGAACCGCAATTCGGGTGTGCTTGAGGTCGCGAACCAGGTGGGCTGCAGGTCAGCCCGCCTCACCGTGAACCGCCCCTCTTTTCGTGGACCAGCCTAGGTGGCTTTGCAGGCCATTTTGTTCATTTCTACTTTCTCGGCCCGATCGACCACACGATCAGATGGCTTTCATCGCCACGCCGATCGGGAAAAATCCTCTAGGTAACCCATTGGTCCATTTCATCCGTTTAACGGCGTTGGGCCTTGGTTTTTTGCGATAGGCGATAGGACCTTTGTGAGGGGCATGGCGTGTACTTCACTGTGAGCTGGAACGTCTGGTTCGCTCGGCTCAGCCGTGTTCGGCACGGCATCATAATAGTCGCTGTTTTGCCGCGTTCCCTGAAAATCTGAACCCGTCGCAGGCGATCAGTCCGGCGTCAGGCACGGCCGATCAACGCCAAGGGCGCGTCCTCGGCGCGCGCGAAATCAAGCGGTTGGGTATCTGAGGCCTCCGTCATGCGCTTGTATTCAAATCGCATGACATCGCCGTCCTCTTCGCTGGCCAATATCAGGCATTGCGACAGATGCCGCGCGCCATCGTACAAGTCGACGCGCCCCCTCAGGGTTTCATCACTGCTCAGTTCCAACGAAAAGCCGTTTTCCCATGCGTGGATCACGCGATAAACCCGCTCCCCTACCTGCACACGCAAGCGGTGCTTGTCTTTCAACGCCTGTTTCCGGGCCGCATCCAGCCCAGCTTGTATATCAGGAGGAAGAAAAGTCGACATTGGCGGCAGCTCCGGACTTTTGAGTGAGTCGCAAATTAGAGCCACATTTAGTCGCGTCACGATAAATTTTTGTGAAACCGCAATTTTTTAATCTGCAGTGGCTCTTGGCGGCTTTGCTTTGGGGCGCAGCACGTGTTCCATCGCCGGATCATAGAGCGCGCTGTCCTTGAAATCCGCGATCTGGCCCAAAACGGGACCTACGAGGATCAGCGCCGTGCGGGTCAGCTTCTCTTCGCGCACCTTTTCACGAATGTCGCTGAGCGTGCCTCGAATGAACATCTGATCGGGCCAGCCCACGCGATACCCCACCACGACCGGACAGTCGGCACCGTAATGAGGCGTCAATTCCCGCTCAATGGCGCGGAGGTTGCGGATGCCGAGGTGAATGGCCAGCGTCGTGCCGGTACGGGCGAAGTTTTCCAGCGTCTCGCCGGGCGGCATGGAGGTGGATTTCATCGACACGCGGGTCAGCACGATGGATTGGCCGATCTCCGGGATGGTCAATTCCTGGCCCAACTCAGCCGCCATGGCCGCATAAGCAGGCACGCCGGGGATGATCTGATAGTCGATCCCATCGGCGCGCAGCCGGCGGATCTGTTCGGCGATGGCTCCGTAAAGCGACGGATCACCCGAATGCACCCGCGCCACATCCTCACCGCGCCCATGGGCCGCTTTGATCTCGGCATGGGTTTCATCCAGCGTCATGGGCGCGGTATCCATCACCCGCGCGCCCTCCGGTGCGCAGCCCACCACCTCTTGCGGCACCAGAGATCCTGCATAGAGGCACACCGGGCATTGCCCGATTACCCGCTCCGCCTTCTTGGTCAAAAGCTCCGGATCCCCCGGTCCTGCCCCAATGAAAAACACCGTCATTGCCCCGGTCCCCCCGGCTTCATCTTTCCAAAAACACTCAATTCCGCCTGTTCCGCCAGATCACCATCGATTTTGCGCGCATAGCCCCGCGGCGTGAACATACGCGGGCCCTCGCCCAGTGCCGCCAGTCGCGAATTGGACGATCCCACAAGCACAACCGTCAGCATATCGACCTCATCCACGTCCAATTCATCAAGCCTGCGATAGCGCACATGCTCTTCTGGACGACCAAGCGAGGTGGCCAGCATGACGGGGGTGTCCGCCGGGCGGTGATGCAGCAGAATATCCCGCGCCTCGGCCAGCAATGTGCGACGGGTCTTGGACACGGGGTTGTAGAAGGCGATGACAAAATCGCCCTCGGCAGCGGCGTGCAGACGGCGAATGATATCCTCGCGCGGGGTCAGAAGATCGCTGAGCGAGATAGTGCAGAAATCATGGCCCAGCGGCGCGCCTGCCCGTGCGGCGGCGGCTTGCAAGGCGGAGACGCCGGGGCTGCAGATCACATCGACGCGGCGCGCGGCATCCGAGACGCCGCCTTCGTCTTCGGCCCGGTCCAGCAGTTCGAAAACCAGCGCACCCATGGCATAGATGCCTGCATCCCCTGAACAAATCAGCGCGACGTTCTTGCCCAGCCCCGCCTGTTCCAGTGCGTAGCGGCAGCGCGCCTCTTCGCCGCCCAGGGGAAAATCGGATCGCGCTTTGCCAGCCGCGAGCGGGCCAAGAAGATCGATATAGAGCCCGTAACCCACCAGTTCTTCGGCGTCGGCCACGAGGCGGCTCACCTCGGGCGTGCGCCAGCTGGCCTGACCTGGGCCAATGCCCAGGACAGAAAGCCGTCCACGGGCGTGGCCGGGAAATTCGGTGATGGGGTTCTGAGATCGGGTGAGCGCGCAGGTGGTGTTGGCGGTCTTGGATTTTTCGACTGTAAGCGTGCCACCAATCGCAAGTGCGGCCCCTTCCGCGACGCCGTGGCAGCCGACTTCGGCAAAGACCACCTCAGAGGGGTTGGCGAGATTGGGGGTTTGGGCCTCCAACTCTGCGGCTGTGAAAAGGCGAAGAGGCACGCCGAGGCGCGTGGCGAGGATGGTCATCGCGGGTTCGTCGGCCTTGAGGTCAATGGTCGCGACGCAAGCGATGGCACCGGGGGCGATGTTGGCGGTTTCAAGGGTGCGCGAGACGTGATCCCACATCTCTTCGGGGTCGGCGTTGCGGGCGCAGCCGACGCCGAGAGCGTAGCGTTGGGGATGGTAGATGAGCCGCTCATCGCTCCCTTTCGGGCGCGCCTCGCTCACGATCAGTTCGACGCGGCCACCGGTGTCTTCGATGTCGAAAATGGGCTCACCTTTGAGGGTGACACCTGCGCCCGAGAGCAGTGCGGCCATGGCGGATTTGGCGTGTTCGGGATTGGCGAGACGGTAGCCCGGGGGCGGTGCATCCAGTGCCACGCCCATGGCCACATCGCCTGCCGTGGTAACGGCGGCGGTGCTGCCCAGATGGGCGGCGATGTCCTGCGCCAGACGGTTGGCACCGCGATGACCGCCCAAGAGCGGAACCACCACCGCGCCATCGTCAGAGACAGAAACAACAGGTGGCTCGGTGCGTTTGTCGGACAGCACAGGACCAACGGCCCGGATCAGGATGCCACTGGCGCAGACGCCCACCACGGGCGTGCCGGACAAGAACAGATCGCGCGTGTGATCGAGCGCATTGGCGAAAAAAGCGTCGGCTTGATCGACCCGGCCTTCGCGGCCATGGACCTGCGCGCGCAGATGGGCCGCCACGCGGTGGGCCGTGGCCTCACCCGACCGGCTGAGCGCCAGAATGACGGGTTTCACAGCCATGGATCGGCCCCCTTGGTGAGCAGAACCATTGAGAAATAAGGCGCTTTTTCAGGTGCTTGTGTGAGTGGATAGACTTTTTCATCGGGCAAGCTGGCGCGTTCGACATAGACGGCCTCACCCGCAAATCCAAGGTCTTCGATCACCGCGCGGATCTTGGGCAAATGCCGCCCCACTTTCATGATCGCCACGCTTTCCGCGCCTTCAATGCGCGTGCGCAACTCGTCCTCGGGTAAGGGGCCGGGCAGCACGGTCAGGCGCTCATTGCGCGCGGCAAGTGGCAGGCCCGCCTTGGCCGCACAGGCCGTGACGGAGGTAACACCGGGGACAACGACCGCCTCGAACCGCGCGGATAGACGCGCGAAAATGTACATGAAAGAGCCATAAAAGAACGGGTCGCCTTCGCAGAGGCACACGACATCCTCGCCCGCCTCCAGCGCATCGGCAATCTGTTCCGCGCCCGCGTCATAGGCGGCCTGCGCAGGCGCACGGTCGACGCTCATGGGCACGTCCATGACGATCTCGCGTGCCGCATCGGGGATGATGCTGGCTGCGATGGAGCGGGCGAAACTGTCGGCACCTGCGAGGGTTGGATAGGCGATGATTTTGGCATTGGATATGAGCCGATGCGCCTTGAGCGTCATCAGTTCCGGGTCGCCGGGGCCGAGGCCAATGCCATAGAGTGTGCCGCTCATCGCTTCACGAGGCTCCATTGCGTGACGGGCATCATCGGTCGCCAACCTGTCAAGTCGCCCACCGGGTCGGCGCGGGCAACGCTCAGTTTCACCAACGCGCCACCTTGAGATTTGTGCAGATCGAGCAAGACTGCCTCGCTTTCCAGTGTCACGGCGTTGCAAACGAGCCGCCCGAGCGGGCGAAGGGCGGCCCATGCGGCCTCGAACACCTCGCGGCTCAGGCCGCCACCGATGAAGACGGCATCGGGGGGGGCAAGGCCATTGAGCGCATCCGGCACGGTGCCGTTTATCAACTCCAGACGCGGCGCGCCCAGCGCGAGGGCGTTTTCGGCGGCCATGGCGCGGCGGTCGGCGCGGGGTTCAATGCCGATGGCGCGGGCATAGCGCGCGCCGCGCATCCATTCGACGGCGACAGACCCGCAGCCTGTGCCAATGTCCCACAAAAGCGCACCACGCATGGGCATGAGTTTAGCAAGTGTAACGGCGCGAACCTCTTGCTTGGTCATCGTGCCGTCATGGGTGAAAAGGTCGTCTGCAAGGCCCGGCACACGGGGCAGAAGGGCCGCCTGCGGGTCGGCCACGCAATCCACGGCGAGGGTGTTGAAGGCGGGCACATCGTGGTCCCAGCTTTCGGCAAGGCCATCGAAACGCGCCTCGTTTTCGCCGCCCATTTCCGACAGCACGGTCATCGGCGATTTGCCAAAACCCCGGTCGGTGAGGAATTTGGCAATCTGGCCCGGCGTGTCGGACCCGGTCGTGAGGATAAGCAGACGCGCGAGCGGTTGGATGAAGGCGATCATCTGTTCCACCGGGCGGCCATGGACCGTCAGTGTTTCGACATCTGCAAGGCTCCACCCCATGCGGGCGGCGGCCAGTTGGAAGGCGGAGAGTTGGGGGTGATAGGTGATCTCAGCGGGGTCAATCTCCCGCCCGATGCGCGCGCCGACCGAGAACCACAGCGGATCGCCCGTGGCCAGCACGACAACGCGGCGGTGTTTCATGGAGGTGAGCAGATCAATCAACGCATCGAAAGGCGATGGCCAACGGATGCGCTCAGCTTGCAAGCCTTCGGCGAGGGTGTGATGGCGGTAACCACCAACGATGACTTCAGCCGCCTCAATCACCGCGCGGGTCGCGGGTTGCAGGCCGGCCATGCCGTCCTCGCCAATGCCCACGATATGCAGCCAGGGCTTTGCCATCAGTGCACGCCGCCTTCGGGCACGCCAGCCGCCAGTGCATTGACAGCCGCTGAGGCCATGGCCGATCCGCCGCGCCGTCCGCGCAGGGCGACATAGTCACAGCCGCGCGGGTTTGCGGCGAGTTCCGCCTTGGCCTCTGCCGCCCCGACAAAGCCCACGGGGAAGCCGAGGATCACGGCGGGTTTGGGTGCGCCCTGATCCAGTAGGTGGAGCAAGTGGAAAAGCGCCGTAGGGGCATTGCCGATGGCGACAACAGCACCTTCGAGGCGGTCTTGCCAAAGCTCCACAGCGGCGGCAGAGCGGGTGTTGCCGATATCGCGGGCGCGGTCGGGCACGGACGGGTCATTCAGCGTCACGATGACGTCGTTGCCCGCTGGCAGATAGCGCCGGATGATCCCGGCGCCCACCATTTCGCAATCACAAAAAACCGGCACGCCCGATTGCAACGCCGCCTGCCCCGCTTGAAACGCCCTTTCTGAGAAATCCAGACGATCCGCCACTTCGACCATACCGCAAGCATGGATCACGCGGATGGCAAGCGCCTCCAGCCCCGGGCCAAAGCGGTCCAGCCGCGCCTCGCGCCGTACCGTGGCGAAGCTTTCCGCGTAGATCGCGGACGGGTCTTTTTCATAGGGGCGCATGGCGCATCAGGCCTCTTGGGTCTCTTCCGCCTCTTCGCCCACCTCATCCACCGCCTCTTCGGCGTCGGATTTGCGGCCTTTCAGCCCGGCCCAAAGCCCGATGGCAATGGCGGCCCCCAGGGCGGCCGCGCCCAGCCAATGGCCGTGACCCGCCACTTCGGCCAGATGGCCGGGATGCGCGAGTGCTGGCGTGCCCAGCACAGTAAACATCAGAACGTATCGCATTTTAATCCCCCTTCAGGTTTCTCATTCGGTCACAGTTTCGGAGGCATTGACGATTTGAGCTTGGACCCCCGGTTTGGGTCGGCCCGCCCTCACACTCCTGTCCGGCCCGTGACCACGGGCATCGTCCTGCGCCCTCTATAAAGCTGGCGCACCGTGCTTGCCAATGCCGAAACGCCTCGCGATGCAGCAAATCCGACATGTGCGCGGGTGCAGGTCTATTGCGCCCTGATGGGCGTGGCGGTGACGGGATGGCGGGCCTATTTGGACGAGGAACAGACAAAGGAGCAGACCCATGGGTCAACTGGTCGACGGCAAATGGTCCACCGCATGGTATGACACGAAATCCACCGGCGGGGCTTTCAAACGCAGCACTGCGGGGTTTCGCAACTGGATCACCGCGGATGGCAGCCCGGGGCCGTCGGGCGAGGCTGGTTTCGCGGCGGAAAGCGGGCGGTATCACCTTTACGTCTCTTATGCCTGCCCGTGGGCGCATCGGACGCTGATCTTTCGTGCGCTAAAAGGATTGGACGATCACATTGGCGTCTCGGCTGTGCATCCTGACATGGGGGAGGATGGCTGGACCTTTGAGCATGACGATCACGGGGCCACGGGCGATCAGCTGTATGGCCTGACATTTATGCGCGACATTTACATCAAGGCCGATCCGGGTGTCTCCGGTCGGGTGACGGTGCCGGTGCTTTGGGACAAAGAGCGCGAGACGATCGTGTCCAATGAAAGCTCCGAGGTTATCCGGATGTTCAATTCCGCCTTTGACGGGATGACGGGCAATACGCTTGATTTCTGGCCGGAAGAGATGCGCGAGGCGATCGAGCCTGTGAATGCGCGGATTTATGACACGCTGAACAACGGGGTCTACAAGGCGGGATTTGCGACCGCGCAATCGGCCTATGATGCGGCGGTGCATCCGCTGTTTGACACGCTGGATTGGTTGGAAGCGCGGCTGTCAGAGAACCGCTATCTGATGGGGGATCGGATTACGGAAGCCGATTGGCGGCTTTTCACCACGCTCATCCGGTTCGATCTGGTCTATCACCTGCATTTCAAATGTAACCGCGCGCGGATCATCGACTACCCCGACCTGTGGGGCTACCTGCGGGAGCTTTATCAATGGCCGGGCGTGAAAGAGACGGTGAATTTTGACCATATCGTGCGGCATTATCATTACAGCCATGAGACCGTGAACCCGCACCGCATCATCCCGATCAACCCGGTGCTGGATTTTGAGGCGCCGCACGGGAGGGGATAAGCGATCCGCCGCGTGGTCCCTTAGAAACACGAGGTTCGCGCCTATATGAATGGAAACGCAATGGTACTGAGATAGGAGACCGACATGACATCCCTGATCACACGACGCACCATTCTGGCAGGCGCTGCTGCCACGGCGGCAACCAGCATGACGATCCCTGCCCGCGCCGCGGGGCTCGCGCCCACGTCCACAATGCGGGGTGGGTCGAACAACTACCTCCCGAATGCACCGATTGTGGAGCGTATCGGAGGGGGCGGTTTCTGGATGACAGGCAGCGTGCGCCGCGCCGGAGACGGTGCGCCCTTGGCGGGGCAAAGGATTCAGATCTGGGCACATACCACCGAGGGGCATGAGCGTGAACCCGAAAGCCACGGGGCGACGCTGACAGATGCCAACGGGGAGTTTCGCCTGGAGATGCCCCAAATCGTCCCGGCTTTCGGGCAGGCCCATGGGCATCTGGCCTATGATCAGGCCTATGGTGGGGGCGACTTCAAAACCGTCTTCCTGCGCCCGCTGATGGACAGCCCGTCTGACACCACGCTCGCTGCGCATTTCGTGCTGGAACCGGCCTGATCTATCGCTGCCCGGCTTATGCCCAGCTTGCGCACAGTTCTGGTTTGGACCGGTTTGGCACTGGCTGTCATCCTGCCCATTGCGGCGGCAGCGGGCAGCCCGCTTCTGCAATGGCGGCAACCCATCTACATCATCGCAGGGTTTGCCGGGATCGTCGGCATGGTGCTGTTGCTGGTCCAGCCCTTGCTGGCGGCGGGGCTTTTGCCCGGGCTGCACCCGGCCACATCGCGAAGATTGCATCGCATATGCGGGGTGGCGCTTTTTCTGGCGGTCATGCTGCATGTGGCAGGTCTTTGGATCACCAGCCCGCCTGATGTGATTGATGCGCTCACCTTCACCTCCCCCACGCCGTTTTCCGCCTGGGGTGTGATTGCGATGTGGGCCGTGATTGCAGCAGCTGGGCTGGCCGCGTTTCGCCGTCGTTTGCGGTTGCGGGTGATGACGTGGCGGATGGTTCACCTGTCGCTCGCCGTGGTGACCGTGCTGGGCACGGTCGCCCATGCCCTGCTCATTGACGGCACCATGGAGACCTTCAGCAAGTTCGCCCTGAGCGTGCTCGTTTTGGCCGCCTTGGCGCGTGTTCTTTATGACCTGCGCTTGGCGCCCCGGGCGTGGCGCAAAAAAAGAGGCCGCACGTAGCGGCCCCTTTGAACGTTCTGGATCGTTGCGATCAGAAGGTCGATGCAACTTCCCATTTTGCGATCAGGTCATTGAGGCTGCCATCGTCCTTCATGGACTGGATGGCGGCATCAAACTTCGCCTTGAGCTCCCCATCGGATTCGCGGACGCCCATGCCGACACCGGCGCCGATGACTTCGGTGCGTTCGAGCAATTCAAGACCGTCTTCTTCGGCGAAAGGCTTGAGGAAGGATTGATCGGCCAGCACAGCATCGGCTTCGCCTGTACGCACCGCAGCCACGGTTTCTTCAGGCGTGGGGAATTCCACCAATGTCCAGCCTTTTTCAGCGATGAACGCGGCCTGAATGGTGCTGGATTGCGCGGCGATCACACTTGTTTCCACGTCCACGTCAGAAGACGCGACCAGATAGGCCGACGGATCCGGTGGGGTGTAGTTTTGCGTGAAGTCGATGACCTCATCGCGTTCGGCGGTGATGGACATGCCCGCGATGATGGCGTCGTAGTTGCCGCTCACGAGATTGGGGATGATGCTGTCCCAATCATTGGTGACCCATGTGCATTCCAGTTCGGCACGGGTGCAAAGCTCATCGCCCAGTTCACGCTCAAACCCGTCGATTTCACCGGCATCATTTATGAAGTTCCAGGGGGCGTAGGCCCCTTCAGTGCCAAGACGCACGGTGTCGGCCATGGCCATTGTACCCGTGAGCGCCAGAGCTGCGGTGGTGAGAAGAATTTTTTTCATTGGTCTCTCCCTGTTGGTCTTCTTCTGGTAGTTGGTTAGGCGGCCATGGTCGAGCTGAGAAACTGCCTCAGCCGCTCAGATTTTGGCGCACCAAAGAGCATCTTCGGCGGGCCTTCTTCCTCGATGAGGCCTTGATGCAGAAACACGACGTGATCGGACACATCCGCTGCCATCTTCATATCATGAGTGACGATCATCATGGTCCGGCCCTCAGCAGCCAGATCCTTGATCACGCGCACCACTTCCTGTTCCAGTTCCGGGTCGAGCGCTGACGTGGGCTCGTCAAACAAAAGCGCCTCAGGTTCCATCGCCAGCGCGCGGGCAATCGCCGCGCGCTGTTGCTGGCCGCCCGACATTTGCGCAGGATACACATCGGCCTTATCGCCGATCCCGACCTTTTCGAGGTAGTGGCGCGCCTTTCCCTCCACCTCGGTCTTGTCGCGGCCGAGCACCGTCACCGGGGCCTCCATGACGTTTTGCAGGATGGTGAGATGTGCCCACAGGTTGAACTGCTGAAACACCATCGAAAGGTTCGTGCGGATGCGCAGAATCTGCTTTGGATCGCCCGGCCGACGAGCATGTCCGCTGCCAATCCAGGCCACGGGTTCGCCTTTGAACAGGATATCCCCTTGCTGGCTGTCTTCCAGCAGGTTGGCACAGCGCAGGATGGTGGACTTGCCAGACCCTGACGATCCGATCAGCGACACAACCTTGCCCCGCCCCGCGGTGATGTTCACGCCTTTGATGACCTCCAACGCGCCATAGGCCTTGTGCAGGCCTTTGATTTCAAGAACGGGCGCACTGTCAGCAGGCTTATCTGGCAAGAGGGCTTCTCATCTGTTCATTCGCACAGGCGGCAGTAGGGCGGAAAAAACAGTGGTTTGCAACGGCCAAGTGGGGTTTTTGCGGCGCTGAGGCGCGAATTGACCTTGCGTCAGTTGAAATCCCGGGCAGTGGCGTGCGCATTCTTCCAAGGAATGCCTCCGAAGTCTTTGGAAGACATCGCGGCCGTCAGTTGAACCGGGGTGGTGGGGGCGTGGGAACGGCCAGATAGGCCTCGGGTTCAATGCGCACCAGCCCGTTGAGGCAGAGCGCTGCGCGGTCATGATCGGACAGGGTCGCGATGGCCTGCTCTATCGCGTCAAAGATGGCCCCAGTATCCCTGTCGAGCGCCGTGATATAGGGCAAACCGGGCGTGGGCGGCGTGGCATCTATCACTTTCAGCTCAGCAGCAAATGCTTCTTCTGCGTGAATGAAACGCCAGGACAGTGCATCGATGGCGGCGATATCAGCCGTGCCGTTGATCACCGCATCGGCTGATTTCACGTGAGCGCCGCTTTTGATGGCCTCAGCGAACCCCACACCTTTGGCGCGGGCATGCATGATGGGACCGGCCCAGCCGCTTTGCGAACTTTGGCTGTTCACCGCGATGCGAGCGCCGTCGAAATCAGGCAGTGTTTCACGCGGATCACACTCGCGCGCCAAAAAGACGCTGTTGTATTCGCCGGGACCGCAGCCGGGCAGGCCGTAATCCGGCGTGCCCACGATCACCACCTTGCCGTGGAGGCGAGAGCGATAGGGCAGGCCGCAGGTTTGGGACAACAACAGATCAGGACGGGCCCACGCGTCCCACACATCAAGATCGCGGCACAGCTCGTCAGGCCCCTGCCCTAAACCCGTGCGGATCGATTGCCAAAACCGATCTGTCGACCCACGCACTGAGGCGAAATCATACATAGGCAGACTTGCATGCATCAGGACGGGGTCACCCGGCGCCGCGCCTGCGCGCTGTCCATGTCGCTCACACCCAGAAAACTTGACGCCATGCGAATGAGCGCGTCTTCCTTGGCATCCCGTTCCCCATCTGCCAAGGCCACTTGCCAGAGCGCCTCAATGACCGCGATACGGTTTTCATAAGCGACCGCATCCTTGATGGCACGGGTGAAACGGATGGTATCTGGGGCCTCTGCCTCCAACCCTTCGGCACTGGTCAATAACTGCTCGGCTTCCTTGCCCGCGAGCCCATAACGCGCCTCACAAATGGCGGAGATGCGCGCTTTCTCCGAAGTTTCATAGACCCCATCCGAGCGCGCAATCCGCACCAGAAGCGCGGTCAGCGCAAGCCGGGCATCTTGATCGTCCAAAGGGTCAGGATCGGGTTTGGTGAGGCGGGAAAGGAAATCTGCAAACATGCAGAAGATATAAGCAAGCGGCGCGATGAGGCCAATCCCCAAAGACCGCGCCAAGGTCATCTGCGCGGACGAAGATGTCTGCGGCCGGGTTTCGGTTGAATTGACTTGCACAACCGTGGGCGACCTTTTTCATTGGCCTTGGAGGAAATGAACATGGCAGAGATTGTCATCCGGCTTGCCGCCAATGAAGACGATGTCAAAGCGGCACAATCGCTTTGCCACGAATGGTTGGATTGGCACTGGCAAAACTATCCACCGGATTGGCCAAGAGGGGACGATCACCCGATGGACCCAACCCGGTTCAAAGCAATCGTTGAGACATTGTCAGACCTGCATGCGCGGCCCCGGGGCGGCATTGTGATCGCTTGGGTGGATGAGGTGCCTTTTGGATGTGTCATGTACGCGCAAGCCCGCCCCGGGGTCGCAGAATTCAATCGTATGTTTGTGAGCCCGGACGGGCGCGGCCACGGGCTGGGCCGCAAAATGCTGGATCACATGTTTGACCGGATGGTGGCCGATGGCTACGGCCAGGTGTTCTTTTATTCTGCCGCGTTTCTCAGCCATGCGCGCGCGATGTATGAAGAGGCAGGTTTCAAGGCCATGCCGCCGCCAGCGGGCTTTCCTGATACATGGCGCGGCAAAGTCTATTTTATGGACCGTTCGCTGCCCTAACCGCGCGCGGATTGGGCGAAGGGCGCTAACTGGCCTCCGCCACGGCCCTTGCCCGCGCGCTATCGTCTTCTGACAGGCCCAGCGCGTTGCGTGCGGCCTCGATGACGCGCAACTCTTCATCCGCGATGTCGTCATCGGCCAGAACCACCTCCCACAGCGCTTCAAGCGCGTCGACGCGGGCCTCAAAACTGACGGTCTCTCGAATTATAATGGCGAAACGATCCGTCTCCGGGGCCTGTTTTTCCAGTTTTTCAGAGATGGCGCGCATCTTGGCGGCCTCAATGGGTTTCAGCCCGTAAAGCCGCCCGAAAAGACGGTCGATCTTGGAAATTTCCACCACGTCATATTGATGATCCGACATCGCCACCCGCACCATCAAAGCCCCCAGCGCAAGCTTTTCGTCCGGCTCAGGCAGGGGTGCGGGCTGGGGCGCGTCGAAGGCGTGCATCAAGCGGTGCAACAGGGCTTTGGCGTCCATCTTTGGCTCTCTGGTTCGTGCCGCGCGGGATCGACCGAACGCTGGCTTTGTCACTCAATCGGCGACAATCTGACCTTCTGACAGCGGTTTGGCAATGCTTCGTGTCCCGTTTAACCAAATGGCCCTTCGAGCGTCACATTTGCTCCCTCAAATCTTCGAACTCGGGCGGCATCACAACCGGCAGTTCACGGTGGGTCCGACACAGGACAAAGGAAGATTACATGCCCAGGCGAAATCGGTTTGCATGGTCAAACCAATCCAAGGAAGAACAACTGCGGATGGCGCATCGCGCCTCGCGGGAAGATCTTCGCCTGATGGCCCGTGCCTTTGACTGGTCCACCGATCATGAGGCGGTGCTAAGCTGGATCATGGCCAACAAGGCGATGGATCTGGCCTCTGCTATTACTGTGTTCTTCAACGGCGATCCGGCGCGATTCAACTACATTTCCAAACGCGCGGTGCCGGTGGAATATCGCGGGGCGACCAAGCTGCTCGACAATATTTGCCTGCGCATCAACAGCGGATTTTACCGCACCTCAAATGCGGTACGGGTGGACAATCGGCACCGGTTGGAAAGCTGGTTACGCTTCCAAGAGGTGGACCGAGCCGAAGGTCGCCGCGGGCGTTGGATCCTTGATGAAGCCATTATCGAAACTGCTTTTGCGCCCGTTCATCCGGCGGATGAATTGCAAGCGGTGGAAGATCTGCGCCCGGCAGAGCCTGCACATGCGGTGATTGAGCCGGGTCCCGTGACCTCCGCCATCGGGCGGCGGATGACCGATTTTATTTCGGATATCTTTCAGGGCCGGAAAGCAGGTTAACCCAGCCCTTCTGCAGTGCGTGAAGAAGCGCTCTCAGCATCACACCAAGCGCGACGTTTCCAAAGCAGCCCGTACAAAATCCGCAAACAAGGGATGCGGCTGGAACGGTTTCGACTTCAGTTCCGGATGGAACTGCACGCCGATGAACCACGGGTGGTCTTCCCATTCCACGATCTCCGGCAACCGCCCATCAGGTGACATGCCAGAGAATTTCAGCCCGCATTCTTCCAACTTGTCGCGATACTTGATGTCCACCTCATAGCGATGCCGGTGGCGTTCATCGATGGCCGTTGTGTCATAGACACCGGCCACCTTTGTCCCCTTTTTCAACACCGCGTCATAGGCCCCCAACCGCATCGTGCCGCCTTTGTCATCCGACACCTTGCG
>JBCCCZ010000064.1:0-15572 GCA_039033255.1 Pseudomonadota bacterium | reverse complement strand
GTGCATTACATCTTCCACGCCCATAACTGGAAACAGGCGCAGGTGTGTTACCTTCAAGATCTCTATGCCACGCCCGAGACGCGGGGCACCGGTGTGGGCCGCAAACTGATTGAGGCGGTCTATGACGCCGCGGATGAGGCGGGCGCGCCTGCGGTCTATTGGATGACGCAGGATTTCAACGCAACGGCACGGCAGCTTTACGACCGCATCGGCGTGTTGACGCCCTTCATCAAATACAACCGCCCCTGACTCCCAGTGTCCAAACCGCTCAAGATCATCATCATCGGCGCGGGCATTTGCGGGCTGTCCTCGGCCATCTGGCTGCGCCGCGCGGGCCATGAGGTGACGCTGATTGATCGCGACCACCCCGGCGCAGGGGCGTCCTATGGCAATGCGGGGCTTCTGGCAGGCTGGTCCATGACGCCTGTGAACACGCCCGATCTGGCGAAAACAGCGCTCAAATATCTGCTCAACCCCAAATCACCACTCTTTGTGCAATGGTCCGCCCTTCCTCGGATAACGCCCTGGCTTTGGCAGTTTATGCGCAACGCAAATGCAGCAAGGCTGCCGCATATGGTCGATGGGATCGTGGGCATCACCCATGACAGCATAGAACAACACCGCGCGCTGACCCGTGGGACCATTGCGGAACACTGGATCACGGAAAGCGCGTTTTCCTTCGTTTACATCACTCGCGCGGAATATGAGGCCGACGCCCTTTCCTGGTCGACCCGCCGCAATCATGGCCTGACGCCCGACATCATCGAAGGCCCCGCCGTGCAGGAAGAAGAGCCCATGCTCGCCCCCCATTGCACATTGCTGGCCCAACTCAAGGATTTCGGCCACATCCTCAATCCCGGTGCCTACATGACCGATCTGGCCCGCGTGCTGGAGCAGGCAGGCGGCCGGTATATCCAAACTGAGGCGCAAGACATTACCCTCGAAGGCGGCCATGTCACTTCCGTACTCACCAACACCGGCCCCCTCCTCTGCGACCGCGTGGTGTTGGCGGCGGGCGTCTGGTCAAAGCCGCTGATGAAGAAACTCGGGCTTCATGTGGAAATGATCGCCGAACGCGGCCACCACCTGCATCTCAAGAACCCCTCCCAAATGCCAAAGAACCCCATGATGATCGTCAGCGGCAAGTTCGGCGTCACGCCAATGTCGTCCGGCCTGCGCTGCGCGGGCACAGTGGAACTGGGCGGCACAAACACCACCCCCAACCGCGCCGCCCTGCGCCTCATCGGCGATCATGTCGCCAAATCCTTCCCCGACCTGAAATACGACGCCGCGGAAGAATGGTTGGGCTTCCGCCCCTCCACCCCTGATAGCCTACCGCTTATCGGCGAAATCGGCTCCACCGGCGCCTATGCCGCCTTTGGCCACCAACACATTGGCCTGACCGCTGGCCCCAAAACCGGCCGCCTGATTGCCGCGCTGATCAGCAACAATCCCCCCAACATGGATCTCACCCCCTACGACGCCAACCGCTTCCATCGCGCGTGATCCTTGCGCAGTCTACAGCGTTTTGCGTTTAACTTGAAACATGATGCACCATCTAACGCGTTGAAATCTTTGATTTCAGGCAGCGTTAGGTGGTTCAACAAAAAACGCGAAACGCTCTAATACTTCATCCTGCTAAAAATACTCCGGGGGCGGGGAAACCAGTGGTTTCCCCGTGGGGCAGCGCCCCTCAAACCTCAGTCAAGAGAGACGAAATTCACCTCAGCTTGCAAAATTTTTTGAAAAAATTTTCGCCAACGCTGGTGACAATTTTTTTGACAAAAAAATTCGCCCGGCTCGAAGATCAGTACTCTCGTTGGTCCTCGATCACCAAACCATCATTGGGCAGGCTGCCGATTGCGACGACCTCAACGTCGCCCTTCAGCTTCAGCACATCGGCAACCGACCCGGCATAATCCTCCGCCGTGCCCGTCCCTTCGATCTGAACCCGCATCACATCCATCTCACCTGCGCGGCTTGCCACCACCCGCGCGCGCATCACATCCTCATGGCGCTTCACGAGTTCCGCCACCTGCTCCGGCCGCACGAACATCCCTTTGATCTTCGTCGTCTGATCCGCGCGCCCCATCCAGCCCTTGATGCGCATATTCGTGCGCCCACAGGGGCTCTCACCTTCCATCACAGCACTCATGTCGCCCGTAGCAAAGCGCACCAGCGGGTAATCGGGGTTCAGCGTGGTCACCACCACCTCCCCCACCTGCCCCGGCGCGACCGGATCGCCCGTGCCGGGCGTCACAATCTCCACGATCACGCCTTCATCGACGATCATCCCCTCCATCGCCTCACTCTCATAGGCGATATTGCCCAGATCGGCCGTGGCATAGCATTGCAGGCACGCAATTCCCCGATCTGCGTATTCCCGCCGGAGCGACGGGAACAGCGCGCCACCTGATACAGCCGCCTTTGAGATACCAAGCGAGAGCCCCATCTCATCTGCCTTATCCAAAATCACCTTCAGGTAATCCGGCGTCCCAGCATAGGCCGTGACACCAATATCCACCGCCGCGCGCGCCTGCAGTTCCGTCTGACCCGTGCCAGCGGGCAGCACCGTCGCGCCCACCGCCCGCGCGCCGTTTTCAAAAATCATCCCCGCCGGCGTCAGATGATAGCCAAAGCAATTCTGCACGATATCGCCTGCACCAATCCCGCAAGCATGCAAAAACCGCCCCATCCGCCACCAGTCATGCCCGTCACCGCCCGGTTCATAAATCGGACCCGGACTTTGAAACACATGGGCAAACCCAGACGCCGTCCGCGTCGTCAAACCCCCAAAAGGCCCATCCGCCTTTTGCGCGGCACCCAAATCGGTCTTCCGCAACACCGGCAGCGTTGCCAGCGCCGCCTGGTCCGTCACCGCCGCCGCTTCAACCCCACCGAGCCGCCCAGCATAGCCCGCCAACCCTTTCGCCCGCGCGATCTGCTCCGGCAAGGCCCGCGCCAAATCCGCCGCCCGCGCATCCGCCGACCGTGTCTCAAGATCATCAAAATAACGGCTCATATCAGCAAACCTCCGCTTGAGTTGTGCTGCGCGACAGCGTGACAGGTTGAAGGCGAACGGCCCTTCATGCATTGTCTACTGTAATTGACAAAAAATGTGGGCGAAACCTTTGACGCCCCGGGACAGATATAATGGCCACGCTTGCCGCCCCTGCGCTGTCCGTCGCTGAGATGGACACACGCATCACGTTCCACACCGCTGACAAGATTATGGAAGCGGATTTTTCGAATGTGCGCTTTGACACCAGCCTCGATGTCAACGCCTTCTACGACCGGCTGGAAACCCGCATCCGCGACACGGGCGAGGCGCTTTGGTTCTTCCTCGTCAACCTGAACGGCACCCGCATCGAGCCAGCCGCCTGGACATCTTATTCCCGCCGCGGTCGCGCGCTGAACCTTGCTCATTCCATGGGATCGGTCCGGTTTGATGCATCGGATGAGACGCGCAAGCAAATCCTGCGCGCCGCCAATACTGAGGCCTTCGATCCCAACCTCTTCTCTGATCGCGACGCCGCGCTCACCCGCATCCGGTCTCTGCCCAACAAACGCCGCGCGCGCATTGTGCATGAACCGAACTATACGTCCGAAGAGATCGCCGCCCGCATCACCTTCGACGCGGACACCGTCATTATGCATGCTGATTTCTCGCATATGACCTTCCATCACAGCCAGGACGTCGATGACTTCTATGACCATCTGGAGGCAAAAATCATCGAAAGCGATCGCCGCTGGTTCTTCCTCGTCAATCTCAATGGCTGCAAAATCCTGCCCGGCGCCTGGGTCCGCTACGCCCATCGCGGCAAACGCCTCAATGAAGCAGGATCGCTCGGCTCGGTCCGCTTTGCCGCGGGGTCCGAAACAGAAGACACGATCCGCATGCGCTCCGAATCACAGGATTTCCGCCCCAACATCCGCAATACACGAGAAGAAGGGCTGGACTTGATCGAAGAGCTGCGCGCGAAACTGCTGGCCTGATAGCGAAGAACCCACCGCCCTGAAACTCCGGCCGCGGCTCGGAGGCCGGGGCGGGTGTCGCTCAACTCAACCACCGCTTCCTGCGGCGATAGCTGCGCACATCGCGGAACGACTTCCGCCCCTCCTCTGACATGCCCAGATAGAACTCTTTCACATCCGGGTTCTCGCGCAGGTCCTTTGCGGGCCCGTCCATCACCACGCGCCCGTTTTCCAGAATGTACCCGTAATGCGCAAAGCGCAGCGCCACGTTGGTGTTCTGCTCGGCCAGCAAGAACGTCGCCCCTTCATTCTCATTGAGCGACTTCACGATGTTGAAAATCTCTTCGACCAGCTGCGGTGCCAGACCCATGGATGGTTCGTCCAGCAAGAGCATCTTGGGCTTGGCCATCATCGCGCGGGCCACGGCAACCATCTGTTGCTCCCCGCCGGATGTGTACCCCGCCTGGCTTTTGCGCCGCGTCTTCAGGCGGTCAAAATAGCCGTAAATCTTTTCCAGTTCGGTGTTGATTTCCGCCTTGGACAGCTTGCGCGAATAGGCACCCGCGATGATGTTTTCTTCCACCGTCAGGTGACCGAAACACCGCCTCCCCTCCAGAACCTGAACCAGGCCAAGGCCCACCATCTGAGCCGGGTCCGGACCCTTCACAGGGGTGCCATCATAGGTGATGGACCCTTTGGTGACCTTGCCGCGTTCGGCGGCCAGCATGGTTGAGATGGATTTCAGCGTGGTGCTTTTGCCCGCGCCGTTGCCGCCCAGAAGGGCCACGATCTTGCCCCGCGGGACAGAGAGGGTGACATCGTGCAGCGCGGAGATCACGCTGTCATAGACCACCTCGATGGAGTCGATCTCCAGGATATTATCGGTTGATGCGTTCATGTGTTGTCCGCCAACTGCTTGCAATTCGCTTGTGCGTCGGCACCGATGGGCGCCGCGCGTCGGGTGAAGGGGACCGAACCGACCAGGTCGGTCCCCAACGTGTTTTCAGGAATTAAGAGGCAGGGCACTCCCGCGGAGTGATGCCATTCTCCTCGGCGAATTTCGCCGCAGAGGCTTCCACAAGACCACGGATGTAGCCAGGATCCAGAGGCTCTTCCCAATCGGAGACCTGCTGGAACTTTTCGCCATCCCACTGCATCATCGCAAACTTGCCCGCGCCTGCGTTTTCAGCGCAGGACATGGCGAATGGTGCGATCATGCCTTTGATGCCAAGCTCTTCCAGACGCGCATCATCCATCACGAGGCTTTCATAGCCTGCGCGGAATTCAGCGCCTGTCACAGCTTTGCCGACTTTATCGTGCATTTCCTGCGCGACGCGCAGAGCTTCGATATAGGTCACAGCAGCACCCAAGCCACGGTTCCAGTAGACGGTCCCGATGCGGCTTTCCTCGGCCAGGTTGCCCTTGCCAGCGCCATAGACCGTTTCCTTGATGGATTGCACCAGCGGAAACTGATCACCCGGCAACGCGTTGGCCATGGCATAGGTGCCCGTCGCCGCGTCGCCTGCTGGGAACATGTCCTCTTCAGCAGCGCCGAAGGTGACATAGATCAGCTTTTCACGGTCAAACCCGATGCGAGCGGCGTTGGTCATGCCGGTGGAGTTCATACCAGAACCCGCACCCCAGAACGTGACCCAATCAGGGCGTTCCTTGCGAACCTGCAGCCACTGGGACTGCTGTTCCAGACCGGGCGGCGGGATGGAGATTTCCACCAGTTCGGCGCCCCAATCGGCGAGGATCGCACGCATCGCAGGAAGGGGCTCGCGGCCATAGGCGCTGTCGATGTGCATATGCACAACCTTCTTGCCCTTCATGTTTTCAATGCCGCCTTCTTTTTCGGCCATGAACTTCAGCTTCACAGCCATCTGCGACCAGTAGTGTCCCGCCGCATTGAAGACCCACGGCCAAACCGTGCCGTCTGCCGCGTCTGTACGGCCATAGCCGTATTGCGCCAGGACAACCTCATCTTCTGCCATCCGGTTGATCACGGCATAGGCGCCGGGCGTGCCCAGCGTGTCATACACCACGATCTTTTGACCGTCCTTTTTCCAGCAGACGCTGGTAGCATTCCACCGTCTTCACGGCGTTATACTCGGTCTCGCATTCCTGCCATGTCAGCATCACCCCATTCACGCCACCATTCATGTTGACGTAGTTGAGGTAGTCGATTTGCGCACCGTAATATCCGGTGCCCATGGCAGAGTAGGGGCCCACACGACTTGAGGCGATGGGGAAATATTGTGTCTCCTCCGCGACAGCCATGTCAGCTGCAACAAGGCCAGTGGCCACGGCTGCAGCAGTCAGCCAGTTTTTATAGCGATTTTGCTTCATTCAGCTTCCTCCCAGGTTGTGCGTTTGTAAGCGCGACGCACTGCGGACAGAACCGCAGACACAGCGCGTGGCAAAACGCTCTAGAACCGGTTTCCCGGATTCACTCGTCGTTCAGACGGAAAACTCCACCAAGGAGCGACAGATTGTTTTTTGTCCCAACTCGGTGCCGTGGGTCCGGCGCTCTCCTCTGGCACAGGACATAACGGAACCGTCGTCATATGACGATGTGCTGACGGTATGTCGCACCCTCTTGTACGTCAACAATTTATTATTATTTATCAGTTAGTTACAATTCATCGCCGCGTTGCGGAAAGGTCAAAATGTCCCGTTTCGGGCGCGTTTGGAATGCGCGTGACGGTCAAAATGTCCAGTTATTGCGCAGGCTCCACTGGTGTGGGGGACAAATTGTCCGCTGCCGGAAACCACACGGAAAACACCGCGCCTTTGCCTTTTGGGCTTTCCACCGTGATCAAACCGCCGACTCGGGTCACGAGAGTCTGTGAGATCGATAGGCCCAAGCCGGACCCTGTGCCCAGCTTTGATGTCATGAAGGGATCAAAGACGCTGTCGATTCTGTCGGTGGGGATGCCGGGGCCAGTATCCTCCATTGTAATCTCGGTTCCTTGCTCACCATCACGCTCTGCGGCGCGCGTGCGGATGATCAATGTCCCGCCTACGCCATCGCCCGTGTCCATGGCTTGCGCCGCATTGACGGCAAGGTTCACGATCACCTGCTGCAATTCTGTCTCTACAACCCGGAACGGCGGGGCGGGGCCCAACTGCAATTTGGTGTCGATCTTGTGCTTGCGCAGATCGGCCGCGACCAGCACCAGCGCATCCTCCACCGATTTCGCCGCATCCACCGTCGTGGTCAGATCGGACATCTCTTCGGGACGGGTGAAGTTCAGCAGTTTGCCCACGATGACGTTGATGCGATGGGCCTGGGCGTCAATCAGATCGAATTCCGTCTTCAGCTCCGCTGCCTGTTCGGGGGGCAAATCACGTCGGATGATCTCCAGATTGCCCTGAATGACGGCCACGGGGTTGTTGATCTCATGGGCTACGCCGGCGGTGATCTCGCCCACTGTGGCCAGCTTTTCGGACATCACCAGCTTAGCAAATGTCGCCTCCAGCTTGCGGTTGGCCTCTCGCAGTTCCTCGGTCCGTTGTTCCACCAGATCGTTGAGGTTCTCGGCGTAATCGCGCAGCGACGCATCCCGTTCCTCCACCTGATCAAGCAACCGGTCGAGGTGGCGGGCCACGGCGCTGATCTCGTTTTGCTCCCCCGCTGTGCCAATCCGAGCATCGAGTGCGCCGCCCTCTGCCCGCGCCATCGTTGCAGTCATTCGTTCCAACGGCGAAAAGATCCCACGCGCGAGCCACAGGAAGAACGGGACGGACAAAGCCACAACCGCGATGAAGGCGATGATCAGGACGGCAATCGTGGTATTGCGCTGCGCCACGAAAGGCGCCTCCAGAAACCCGGTGTAAAGCATTCCGATACGATTGCCGGAGATGTCCGACAGCGGCACGTAGCCCGAAATATACCAGTCATTCACCACAAAGGCGCGATCAAGCCACGTCCGCCCGGTTTCCATGACCTGCCGCCACACCACCTCGGACACGCGGGTGCCTAGGGCGCGGGCGCCTTCAAACATCCGTACATTGGTGGAAATACGCACGTCATCCAGAAAAAGCGTCGTCGTCCCGGTGCGCGAAATCTGCCCATCCTCATCGCGGTAGATGAGCCCGTTCATCGTGTCGATCACATCCAGATTGCGGTTGAGGAGCCGCCCGCCCAGTAACACGTCATCCCCCGTAGATGATCTGTGCGCCGCCAGAATGAACATACCCCGGCTTTCCACATCCCGATCAATCTGGCGCGCGGCCTCGGTCGGGACCAACGAGATGGCGGCGCGGTCCGCCAGATCATTGGAAATGCCGCGCAAAGCGCTTTCATTCAAAAGGACCAGATGGGCGATGGGGGCATCTGGTGCCGCCGCAATGGCCACTTCCCGTGCGGCGTTGGACAGGTTGGGATCCCAAACCGACCGCCAGACTAGAAAATCGAGACCCATCTCATTGCGCTGCCGTTCTAGAAAGGCCGACAGCGCCACGGGGCCCTGTGCCTCCGCCCGCGCGAAGCCTACGGATTTGGCAAGCGCCGACACCTCTGCGGCCTGCGTGGCCTCGATCCGTCCGAAATACTGCTCGGCCACGCGAAGGTCACTGGCAACCTTGGAGATCAGCAGATCATTGTAGCGGTCAATCCACCGCACCATCGTCATGCCGAACAGCAGCGGCAGCACCACCATCAGCGGCAAAAGCGCGATGATCAGAAGCCTCAGACGAACGGAACGCATCGCTTCAGACGCCCCAGGCCTGACATTTGCGGTCGATGGTCTTGCGCGCCACACCCAACCGCCGCGCAGCCTCCGCCCGGTTGCCATTGCAGGCCTCCAGTACCGCAAGGATGTGGCGCTGCTCAACAGAGGCGAGGCTTTCCACCTCCACTTGATCAGTGGCATTGCCCAAGGCGTCATCAAAATTGTGGTGGATCAGCGCCCGCTCCACCGTGTTGCGCAGTTCCATCACATTGCCAGGCCAGCCGTGCGACAGAAACCGCCGCCGCGCGAGCGGAGAAAAGGCGGGAACATCCACCCCCATCTGCGCCGCGATGCTTTCAGAGAAGAAAGATGTCAGTTCCACAATGTCATCGGCCCGTTCGCGCAACGGGGGCAGCACGATCTCCACGACTGTCAGCAGGTAGTAAAGATCGGTGCGAAAGGTTCGGTTCTGCGCGGCGTCCGCCAGCGGGCGCAGGGTGGAGCTGACAATGCGCATGTCCAGATCAACACCGCGGCTGGCACCCAGCGGGGTAAACCGCCCCGTGCTCAGCAACTCCGCGAGGATATTCTGGCAGCCCGAACTCAACATCTCCACATCTTCAAGAAAGAGCGTGCCACCGGCCGCACTGCGCAAAATCCCCTCACCACCCGTTGTTTTGCTGTCGAGCTGACCAAAAAGACGTTCCTGAAAGCTTTCCTCGGTCAGGCCATTGCATTTCAGCCAGACAAAGGGTTTGTCCGCGCGCATCGACGCGGCATGCAGCATGCGCGCCGCCACCTGTTTTCCCGATCCCACCTCGCCCCGGATCACGACATGGGATTGCGACAGCGCGGCGCGTTCAATTTCCTGGCGCACGGATTGGATTTCGGACGACGTGCCCAGCAGCGCATCGCGATGATTAAGCAGGTCCTTGCCCACTTCCAGTTCATGGCGCAGCACGGAGTTTTGCCGCCTGAGCCGCGCGCGCTCCAGACTGTGGGCGATGGCGTTGAGCACTTGATTGGACCGGAAGGGTTTGAGCAGGAAATCACTGGCCCCTGCGCGGATCGCCTGAATGGCGGTGTCCAGATCGGCATGGGCCGTCATCAGAATGGCATCGCTAAAAAGCCCGATCTCACGCTGTTCGGCCAGCCAGTCCAGCCCAGTCTGATCTGGCATGATATTGTCCAGAACGATGACGTCATAGGTGTTTTCATCCAACAGGCGGGCCGCGTTGGAGGTGCTTTCGCTGACATCGACGCGCGCGCACACCCCTTTGAGAACCTTAGACAAAAAATTGCGCATGCCCGGTTCATCATCGATGACCAACACGCGGGCCAAACCCAATTCATGGCCAAACCCTTTGCCAACGGTGGCATCTTCGGCGGGTGGGGCCAGGGGCGATATGTCTTGCGCAGATAAAGCCATGATCGAAACTGGGGTAAGACACCTTTGCCCCATGGTTAACCCATGCGGCTGTCCTCCCTCTGAATGCAATGCTATGTGAAGCGCTCGGGCCATGGCAAGGGCGGAGGTTTTCATGGCCAGTGATTTTGGCGAGCGCTCTCTGCGCCGCGCAATCCACAAGCGAGGCCGCAGACACAGAAAAAACGCTGATTTCTGCGTTGAGCTTCACCGCAATTTAAGGATAGTTAAGAACCAACTGCGCCAAGCCGAGTACGTGCTCTCGCCAGGCTATCGTCTGAAACAGACAAATGCGAGAGGCGTAGATTTGCGCAAGTCTTATCCTACCTTTTGTTTGGCGATGCTGGTGGCTGGACGCTTAAGGCGTGTGGTTTGGGACTGAGGGGAACCGATGCAAGAGACCATTGATCTATTGCTGCGGGTCTTTGATCTGGGTGGCCCCGTTGTTCTGGTGCTGTTGGCGGGGTCTGTTCTGGCACTGACCACTGCGCTTTACAAATTTTGGCAGTTCCTGCAATCCGGCGTTGGGCGGCATGGGCCGCTGGTGTCCGCGCTTGATGCATGGGATGCAGGCGACCGGGCAGGTGCAGCTGGCCATCTGGCCCAAGCTGACAGTTATCTGGCCCCTGTCGTGGCGATGTCCTTTGCCTCGACTGACCAGGACGCTACACGCCTCGAGGCGGAGGCAGAGGCGCGGTTTGCAGGGTTGGAACGGGGTTTGCGATTGCTCGACACGATTGCGCAGATTGCTCCGCTTCTGGGTCTTTTCGGCACCGTCCTTGGCATGATTGAGGCGTTCCAGGCCATGCAGGATGCAGGCACACAGGTTGACCCGTCGCTTCTGGCAGGTGGCATATGGGTTGCGCTTCTGACCACGGCCGTGGGTCTGGCGGTGGCGATGCCAACCTCACTGGTTCACAGCTGGTTTGAATCCCGCATGGATGCAGACCGCGTTTTGGCTGAGCGCGCGATCTCGACAGCGTTGCACCCGCAAGCCGAACGGAGGGCGGCCGCATGATCGCTGCCTCCCGTCCTGTTATGATTGGTGCCTTGGGCATTGCGTTGGTCGCCCATGGCGTCGGTCTTCATGGATCTTTCAGTGAAGAAGACGTGCAAATGGAGGGAGCTTCGGGCGCAGTTCAGGCTGCGCTGGGTAACAGCTTTGCCGACATGGTCGCCGGTACTGAAGTCAGCCAGGAAGCCGAGGACGTTACAGAACCCGACCCTCCGGTTGAAGACGTTACAGACCCGGTGGAACCGGAAGAAACCGTGGAAGAGACCACGCCTGAAGATGTCCAGGAACAGCCTGCCGAGATTGAAGACGTGGCCGAGGACGTCCCCGTAGAAGAGGTGGTGGAGGACGTGCCCCTGGAGGAAGTAATTGAGATGGAGGTGGAACCGCTGCCTGTTGAAACCGTGGTGCCGATCCTTCCAATGCAGCCAACGCAGGTGCAGCCGACAGAGGTGGCAAAACCGCAACCCACCGAACGGCTGGAACCGGTTGAGGAAAACACCTCCGCTGTCGCGAGGTCGCTGCGTCCGCAACAGCGCACGCCAGAGTTTGAAAAGAAACATGAACCGCCGCCCGAACCACAGCGGCAGGTGACTCAACCGCGCCAGCAACCCACGCAGCAGCCCCGACAGCAACCGCAGCAACGCTCCACGCAGGGTGCGGAGCAGAACGCCGTGGCTGGCAGCGCCACAGGAGCGAGGCAGCAGAGCAACACGAGGGCCGGAACTGGCACGTCAACGCAGCAGGGCAATGCGTCTGTCAGCAATTATCCCGGCAAGGTGATGCGTCGCATTTCACGCGTGCCGCGCCCCAGGGTCGGGTCGCAAGGTACGGCCGTCGTTGCGTTCCGTGTGAGTTCGGGCGGCGGTTTGGCGGGCGCGTCTTTGGCACGCAGTTCCGGCAATGCAAACCTGGATCAGGCGGCGCTCAATCTCGTTCGCCGCGCTGCGCCGTTTCCGCCGCCGCCTCCGGGCGCGCAGCGCAGTTTCACGATCTCGATCAAAGGTCGCTGAGGGTGGTTGCTCATTAACGAACCGCTGGGAAAAGGCAGATTTGCACGTCGGTATCACGTCTGTATCGCGTATGTGCAGGGTTTGGGGTGGCTTTTGTTAACCTTTGCGGGTCTCTGCCCTTGCCTCAAAGAAGATGCTTTAACACCCCGAACAGATCTCGCTGAGAAGAGATGGACAGTTTTCGGTAGAGGTTGCGTCGGTGCACTCTGCAGGTCTCTCTCGCAATGCCCAAGGCGAGGGCGGATGACCCGTTAGAGTGGCCCTGAAGCACCAGCGCCGCGATCTGGACCTCTCGTTTCGTAAGGCGAATGGCGAGCGTGTCCATGGCATAGGTCGCGATCAGATCTGACAGAACGGGTGTGTTTTCGGCAACTGGAGATGTGCCAGGGCTGATGGTGGAGGCGTGTTGGGTGAGCAGTTCCAGAAGCAGGGGAGCGTGGTTGCGCAGACATTGCATTTCGCGGCGTTTGAACGGACCCATGGCGTCCAACCGGCTGACGGAGACATGCGCGCGTGATCCACTTGGTAGAGGCACCAGTAATCCCACTTCATCGCAGAGGCCGGTGCTGCGGTAGTAATCCAAATAGTACTCAGATGAGAAAAACCGGTCCGGGGCAATTTCCGGCAATCGGTAAAGCGCGCCGCCTACGGGGACATCGGTGAATTGGTAGAAGGGATCGAACGGGTAGGTGGTGTCGATGTATTCCGTCAGCGCGGCACTGGGCACGCGTTTATGCGACAGCCAGGCGTTCAGCAAAACCGGCGCGCGACCCGGATCAAACCGCAAGATGAGACAGGTCGCCATGGGCATCCGCGCCCGCAGCAGATTGCGGAAGGCGGGGAAAAACGCCTCTGTTCCGACAGCGCCCATGGCCCGGCGCAACCTGCGGATGTCCCGGTTCGTAAGTCGCATGGGAAATACCCTCTTTTTCGGCCGTGAATCGCAAAAATATACCCCAAGAGGGGTATATCCAGCGCAGCAATTCCGCGCAATCATCGAGGCATGCTGCGCCTGCATATTCTGCGAGATTTTCTGCATCGGTCTGTTGGGGGATAGGTCTTGGCCAAAGCCATAAGCGCGCGCGCTTTGCGCAAGGTTTATCCCGGCACGCCGCCCGTCGAGGCGCTGGGCGGGATTGAGATTGAGATCGCCGACAATGAGTTCTTCACCCTGCTGGGGCCGTCGGGCTGTGGCAAGACCACGCTTTTGCGCCTGATTGCGGGGTTTGAGCATCCGACGTCTGGTACGCTGGACATGTTCGGGGAAAGCCTGCTGGAGGCCCCGCCGCATAAGCGGCAGATCAACACGGTGTTTCAGAACTACGCGCTGTTTCCCCATATGACGGTGGCGGAGAATATTGGGTTTGGCCTTGAGATGTTGGGCAAGTCCAAGAGCGAGATTTCGGCCACCACGGGTGAGATGATGGAACTGGTGCAAATGTCCCATCTGGCCGACCGTCAGACGAGCCAGATCTCGGGGGGGCAGCAGCAGCGGGTGGCACTGGCGCGGGCGCTGGCCCCGAAGCCGAAGATCTTGCTGCTGGATGAACCGCTGAGCGCGCTGGATTTCAAGCTGCGCAAGAATATGCAATTGGAGTTGAAGCGGTTGCAGCTGGAGACGGGGATTACGTTTATTTTCGTCACCCATGATCAGGAAGAGGCGCTGACCATGTCGGACCGGATCGCGGTCATGTCCGATGGGGCGATCCGGCAGATTGGGACACCGCGGGAGATTTATGATCATCCGGCGGATCGGTTCGTGGCGGATTTCATTGGCGACACGAATTTCCTGACGGTGGAGGCAAAGGGGGCTGAGGTGCGGCTGGCCTCTGGCAAGAGTTTGAAGGTGACCGGCGCGCCTGAGGCTGGGCAGGTGACACTGGCCGTGCGGCCTGAGCACGCGCGGTTGACGGAGCTCAAGGATGCGCTGCTCTCCGGCACGTTGGAGAACGTGGTGTATCTTGGCACAGATACGCATTTTCACGTGGCGCTGGAGGATGGCACGGCCTTTGTCCTGCGCCAACAGAATGCTCCGGACACGGGCGCGGGGCACGCGGCGGGGGATACGGTGGGCATCACCTTTCCGCCGGACGTGGCACAGGTGCTGAGCGACTAGGTGGCGGATCTGTCGATCACTGAGGCGAAACGCCAGAGCCGCAATCGGTGGCTTTTGCTGAGTCCGGCCTTGGTGATCCTGGTCTTTGCCGCCTCCGGGCCGCTCCTGATCACGCTGGTCTATTCCTTCCTGACGGCGGGGGATTTCGGCGGGGTGGAGTGGCAGTTTTCCACCGATGCGTGGTTCAGCGTTGTCATGGAACGGGACATTTTCGATGACACGCTGGGGTGGTCTGACGCGCATCTGAGTATTTTCTGGCGGTCCGTGAAGCTGTCTTTGCTGACCACGCTGGTGTGTTTGATCGTGGGCTTCCCGACGGCCTATTTCATTGCCACGCGCCCCAAGAAGCAGCGCGATATGTGGATGCTGCTGATCATCATTCCGTTCTGGACGAACCTTCTGATCCGGACCTTTGCGATTCTGGAGCTGATCCGCAATGAGGGGGTGGTGAACACGGTGCTGATGGCCACAGGGGTGATTGATGAACCCATTCAGATGCTCTTCACCGAGTTCGCGATCATTTTGGGGATGGTCTACGTTTACCTGCCGTTGATGGTGCTGCCGATTTATGCCTCGATGGAGCGGCTGGATTTCAACCTCGTGGAAGCGGCGTATGATCTTTACGCCACAAGGATGCGTGTGCTGCGGCGGGTGATTTTGCCACTGGTGAAACCCGGGGTGATTGCGGGGTCTATTCTGGTCTTTGTGCCGTCGCTGGGGGCGTATGTGACGCCGCGGATCATGGGGGGCGGCAATCAGTTGATGATTGGCAACCTGATTGAGTTGCAGTTCGGGCAGGGGCGGAATTGGCCCTTGGGCGCGGCGCTGTCGATCACGCTTTTGGCGATCGTGATGGTGGCATTGATGGCCTATGTGCGCGCGGCGGGCGATGAAGAGGTGCGGCATGGCTAGGGGCTTTGACGTGCGCAAGCAGACCGGGTTCACGACCATCGCCATGGCGTGTTTCGTGATGCTCTATATGCCGATCATCCTGTTGGTGGTCTATTCGTTCAACGCCGGGTCTTCGATTGCCATCTGGGAAGGGTTTTCGTGGCGCTGGTATGCTTCGGCTTGGGAAAATGAGCAGGTGCAGGAGGCGACCGTGCGGTCGCTGATCATCGCGTTCTGGGCGGCGGGGATTTCCACGACGGTGGCGGTGCTGGCGGCGTTGGCGACGACAAGGACACGGAAGTTTCGAGGGCAGACGACGGTGTTTGCCATGATCAATCAGCCGCTCATGGTGCCGGAGATTGTGACGGCTGTGGCGCTGCTGATCTTCTTTGCGATGATCAAGGTGGCGACGGGGTACACGGGCCTCCTTTACCTCATCATTGCCCATTCGGCGTTTTGTATT
>JBCCCZ010000063.1:0-15671 GCA_039033255.1 Pseudomonadota bacterium | reverse complement strand
TGTATCTACGACTAGGCGCGCGGCTCGCCAGAGTTCCATAGCGAGACGTCCGAAGTCGGAATACGGATCATCATAATATCCGAGCTCTTTCGGCAAAAACTCCGTGGATAGACCCCGGTCCTCGCGCCAGAGGTAGCGCTGCAGGGCTCGCCATACGGTCATGGCCACAATCAGCCCCAACAGCACCACGACCCCCACTCCGTGCCACACCATGGTGTCGCGGGCGCTCAGGCCCCAGGGACTGACCATATCTTCTGGAGGGGCGGCCAGCAGCATCTCGTAAAAGCCCGCCGCCACGGTAAAGAAAGTGATAATGGCGGCCGCCACCCAACGTGAACGCCTCCTTCCCGTTATGGCGGATCATCAGGTTCGGGTTTGCTTCTTCGCCCCGTGATACGCTGGCAAAATCAAACAGGTTTAAAACCTCACCGCCGACACCCACCGTCAGGCCGGCAATTGCCGCGACGCTGTCACGGCCTTCTGGGCGTTGAATGCGTACACGACCGTCCTGTGAATAGAGCGTGCCGCCGTCGGAAACGGAGTCCGCCTCTGAAATAGCCTCTTGAATGGCTGCGGGAGGCACGCCCAGATTTGTGGTGATCACCGGGTCCGGCTCCACATAAATTACCTCATCTCGCAGACCTGAGATGTTGACATCCGCCACGCCCTCGACCGTCAGCAACTCCCGGCGCAGGAAGGTCGACAGTTCATAGATTTCGCTGTTGGAATAGCCAGGCGCGGTCACCGCGTAGTAGATACCGAACACGTCGCCGAAACTGTCATTGATAATGGGCGGATTGGCCCCGGCGGGCAGTCGCACGTCATTGACCTTGTCGCGCATCTTCGTCCAGATATCGGGCAATTCATCGCCGCCGTAGGTGTCTTTCACGTCCACGGTGATCTGCGAAAATCCGGGCTGATTGACGGACCGTATCTCATCGACCTCCCCCATTTTTTGAATGGCGGATTCCAGCGGTTCAGAGATTTCACGCGCCACCTGCATCGCATCGGCACCGGGGTAAAGCGTGGTGACAATCGCAGTTTTGATAGTAAAAGCCGGGTCTTCCAGCCGGCCGAGATTATTGAACCCCCAGTAGCCCCCGAAGATACAGGTAAGCATGACGATCCATGTGTAGATTGGCCGCGCGATGGAAAAGGTGGCGATGTTCATGGCGTGCCTCTCAGTTTGGGAAACCAATGAACCGGCGTACGGTCTGGCCGTCTTCCAGCAGCGCCGCACCACTCGCCACGATTTCGGCGCCTGCATCCAGTCCAGATGTCACGCGCAGCCCGCCTGTATTGGTGGGCTCTGTCTCAATCGCCACGCGGTTTACGGTTCCGTCCGTTTCGCCGGTTGGTTCGAACACCATGACGCCGGTCTCGCCCGTTTCATCAAAGATCACGGCTGTGTAGGGAATTTCGATAAAGGCTTCGCCTTCTTTCAGCGTTGCGATCACTTCTACTGACGAGCCTGGCAACACCACCAGGTCAGGTTCCGGTGCCATCCCCAAGGTCAGTTGAAAACTTTGTCCGATATCAGATGTCTGGGCATTGAATTCTCGCGGTTCCACCGGATAGAGCGTGTCGGAGGCGGGAAATTTGGCCGCGAGCTTCACGTCCGGGTCCTCACCTGCGCGCTGGAACAAGATTTCCGGTACGTCGATTTCCATTCGCAACTCTGACATGTCATGCAGACGCGCCACGGCCGTGCCGGCATTGATTGTCGTGAAGTTTGCCACATTGCGGATCGCCACCAGCGCATCGAAAGGCGCGACAAGAGACGCGTTCCGCAAGGACCGCTCTGCGTTTTTCACGCCGACTGCTGCCAATTGGGCAGCCGTTCGGGCGTCATCGACCGACACTTGGCTGACGGTATTGCCCTCCAGTTTTTCCAACCTCTCTAGGGTTCTGTCGGCCTGATCCTGCTCCAGTTTTGCTTGCTCCAAAGCGAGCTCGAAAGGCTCCAGATCAAGTTCTGCGACAAGACCGCCCTTTGGCAAAGGTTCGCCCTCGATGACGGGGAATTTCACCACCTGTCCACCGACTTGAAACGCCAGATCGACGGTTTCTTTAGCCACCACACGCCCGAAGAACCGTCGCACGGTGGCCCCGCCCGATTCAGATGCGCTGATCAATTTAACCAACCGGGGTAGATCCTGCGCCGGCGCGGTTTCATCCTGGGCATAGCTGATATTGGACGTTCCCAAAACGCACGCCGCTGCGCATCCCAGGGCAATCACAAATTTCAATGTCATGGCAACCATCCCCGAACATCTCTCGCCCGCGAATGATCGGGCCGTCCCTACACTACCCCGAACACAGTGCCGTGCAATCTGATTTGCAGCCCGTCTGGTATTTCTCATTGGTTCTTTGATGCTGCCACCGCATAAAGGTACAGGATGACATGGACCTACAAGACAATGCGCGTCCTGCTCTTTGGCGCAAGCGGGACGATTGGTCAGGCCACGCTAACGGCTCTGACGGCCGCGGGGCATCACGTGACATGTTTTGTGCGCGCCACATCGCGATTTACGCCGCCGCCGGGTGTTGGCATCCTTCATGGAGACGTTTTGGCACCTGAGGCGGCATTTGATGGCGCAGGGTTTGATGCTGTCATCTCTTGTCTGGCATCGCGTACTGGCATGCCAAGTGACGCCTGGCTGATCGATCATGACGCCCATCTGGCCATCCTGCAGGCGGCACAGGCTGCCGAGGTGGGGCGGTTCGTCCTGCTTTCCGCGCTTTGCGTGCAGCAGCCAAAATTGCCCTTTCAACGCGCAAAGCTGGCTTTTGAAGCCAAGCTGAAGCAAAGCGGGCTGACCTATTCGATCATCCGCCCAACCGCGTTTTTCAAGTCCTTATCGGGTCAGATTGCGCGGTTGCAAGCGGGCAAACCTTTTCTGATGTTCGGTGACGGTCAGGTGACCGCATGCAAGCCGATTTCAGACGATGATTTGGGTCGTTTCATCGCCGGTTGCCTGACTGACCCCGAGCGCATGAACCAAGTGCTGCCGATCGGCGGTCCGGGACCGGCCATCACTCCACTGGATCAAGGTGAGGCGCTTTTTAGACTGCTTGGCAAACCCGCGCGGTTTCGCCGTGTGCCCGTGGCCATGATGACCGCGATCATCGCCGGTCTGTCCTTGGCTGGTCTGGTATCGTCCAAAGCGCGTGACAAAGCCGATCTGGCCCGGATCGGTCGGTATTACGCCACGCACTCCATGCTGGTTTGGGACGAGGCCAGCCACAGATATGCGGCCGAGGCCACACCAGAAACCGGGTCAGAACATCTCTTTGACTTCTATCAGAAGGTGATCAGCGGCGAGGCACAGGTGGACCTGGGTGATCACGCCGTCTTTTGATCCATGTCCTTACATCCTGTCTGGCATGGCGGTTTTTAAACCACTGCGCCATGCGGTTTCGCGGTGCATTGATCAAAGAAGTGAGGGTTGCCTATGGCGTCACACAGTCATTGCCTCTGCGGACATAAATATTGGGAATATCAGGGCGATGTGACCTCGGCCTGTTGTCGACACTGCGACGAGTGTCGCCGCAATTGCGCGGCCCCAGTCGTGGGTTGGCTGGGCGCCTCTGTGCAATTTTCGCCGGACATTTTTTGTGCCGCGCACCTACCGCATTTTCCCGCCCGTGCGGCGCCATTTCTGCACCACCGATGGGGTTTGAGGCTGAACGTTACGCGAGTGGGATGCATCATTGCACCGCGACACTGGACGAACCGGAAGCGTTTCAGCCCGGCTTTCACGTCAATTGGCAGGCCAAGTTAACCTGGCTCCAGATGACGGATGACCTTCCGAAGTAAGATATCACTCTCCTGCAAGCCCCTGGTGATCTGCGGGACTGCGGCACGGCCTGATATTGCCTCTGCCCGCCAGGTCTGGGCATATGCGATGCGAAGAAAAGGTGGAAAGGGCTTGGGATGAAACTGTTGCGCTTTGGTCCGAAAGGACAGGAAAAGACCGGTCTTCTTGACGACGACGGCGTTGTGCGCGACCTCTCCGCGCATCTTCCTGATCTGGGCGGGGCTGCTCTTGCCAGACTGGCGGATTTGAAGGACCTGGAACCGGCAGATTTGCCCGCAGTCGAAAACCCCGGACGCATTGGCGCCGCGCTGTCTCATGTGCCCAATTTCTATGCCGTGGGCCTTAACTACAATGAACACGCCGCCGAACTGGATGCAGAGCCGCCCGCTGAACCCATCCTCTTTTCCAAAGCCGCCTCAAGCCTTGCCGGGCCCCATGACCCGCTCGTCTTACCGTGTGCGTCTGAAAAATCGGACTGGGAGGTTGAGCTGGGCGTCGTCATCGGCCGGACCGCGCGTTACGTCCAAGAGAAAGACGCGCTGGATCACGTGGCAGGGTATTGTGTGGTCAATGACATATCTGAACGTGCCTTCCAGCTTGAACATGGCGGGCAGTGGATGAAGGGAAAATCCGCGCCCGGCTTCGGCCCTGTGGGACCGTGGATTGTAACAGCAGATGAGATAGGCGATCCGCAATCCCTTGCCCTTTCCACCCGGCTCAATGGCGAGGTGATGCAAAGCTCATCCACCTCTGACATGATTTTTTCAGTGGCAAAGGTCATCGCCTATATGAGCCAATTCATGGAATTGCGGCCTGGAGATCTGATTGCCACCGGCACCCCACCCGGTGTGGGCATGGGCAAGTCGCCGCAACGCTTTCTGATGCCGGGTGACGTGCTGGACCTTCAAGTCGACGGTCTGGGCGCTCAACGCACTGAAATCCTTCCAAGCGCCTGATCTTAACTTCTTGACGAAATTCGCCTCGATCCGGTTTAAAATAGCCGTATGGCCGAGCTGCAAAGCACCCCTCTCCATCTCACCCTTCTTGTTGTCCCGCATTTCAACCTGGCGGCGACAACCTCCTTCCTCGACCCGTTTCGTGTGGCCAGTTACTTGCACGGGGAAACCCTTTTCCGTTGGGACCTCGTTTCTGAACGCGGCGGCGCGGTGCAGGCGTCAAATGGCATGACCCTGGACACCAAACCTTTGGGCCAAGTGACCAGTGCGAGGCGTGACATGGCCGTGGTGTCGTCAAGCTGGTCGCCCGATGCCCATTCAGGGCCATCGCTGCACGCAGCACTGTGGCGATGGGCGCGTCAGGGGGCCACGCTGGGCGGGATCGATACCGGTGCTTTCATTCTGGCTGAGGCCGGGCTTCTCAACGGGCGCCGCGCCACGGTGCACTACGAACATATCGACGCGTTCGGAGAGACATATCCCGATATTGAGCTGACCGAAGATCTGTTCGTTTATGACGGCAATCGCATCACCTGTGCGGGCGGTAGCGCGTGTGTGGATTTTGCGCTCAATATCTTGCGGGGCACCCATGGTGATGCGCTGGCCAATGCCTGCGCGCGTTATCTTTTTCATCAAAGCATGCGCCCGCCGGGCAGCCAGCAAAACACAGATTTCGTCGAACCCATTGGCACCACCACGCCGCGCCACGTGCGCCGGGCGATCGCACTGATGGAACAGAATCTCGAACATCCCCTGGCGATCACCGATATCTGTCGGGAGGCGCGTGTGTCGCAACGTCAGCTTGATCGGCTCTTTCGCCAATACGTCAAGAAAAGCCCCACCGCCTATTATCGCGACATCAGATTGGATCGTGCGCGCGGATTGGTCACGCAAACCGAAATGCCCCTGGCGCAGGTTGCGCTGGCCTCGGGGTTTGCGAGCCAGGAACATTTTTCCCGCGCCTATCGCAAGCGGTTCGGTTTGCCACCGCGCAGGGATCGGATCGAAGGCCGTGTGCCCTTTGAGTTTCGCGCCTGGCCCATGCATCGCACGGGTAGATGACACATTGCGTTGCTTTTGCTAAGGGCCGTAAAGACGGTAAACCAGGGGACTGCCCATGCCCATACCCACCACCTGCATCGGGGCCTATCCGAAGCCCGATTACGTGCCAATATCGGACTGGTTTCAAGTCTCTCACGACACTGAAGACTACGATAAGCAGGTTACGCAAACCTGGTCGGACGAGGTGATGCAAAGCCACATCGCGCTCTTTGACAAGGCCACTGCGGAGGTCATTTCCGATCAGATCGCCTGCGGTATTGACCTGCCCACGGACGGGGAGGTGCGGCGTGAAAACTATGTCCATTACCAGTGCAGACACTTTGCCGGTTTCGATTTCGAAAATCTGACCGAGCGGTCCATGCGCAATGATGCCTACACCACGTCACTGCCCACGATCCGCGGTAAAGTGCTGGCCGAAGACAACCAAACACTCGTGCGCGATTGGCAGGTGGCTCAGGCGGCAGCGGATCGTCCGGTGAAGATCACTCTACCCGGTCCGATGACGATCTCAGATACGACCGCAGATGCCTTCTATGGCGACGCGGCTGCGCTGGCGCGGGATCTGGCGGATGCGCTCAACATGCAGGTTCGGGCGTTGGCGGAGGCCGGCTGCAAACACATTCAGGTGGATGAGCCGATATTTGCGCGCAAGCCGAAAGAGGCGTTGGATTACGGGATGGAAACACTGGAGCGCTGCTTCCAATCTGTGCCCTCCGATGTGGTCCGCGTGGCGCATATGTGTTGTGGATATCCTTGCGCATTAGATGATGTGGATTATCCAAAGGCAGATCAGCATTCCTATGTCGAAATAGCTAAATCTGTGGATGGTTTGGTCGATGAGATTTCAATTGAAGATGCGCATCGCTACAATCCTTCACACCTCTTTGAGCTCTTCGAACGGTCCCGATTGATCGTCGGTTTCGTGACAATCGCCTCAAGTCGTGTAGAACCGGTCGAAGAAATCCGCACCCGGATGCAGGCCGTGCTGGACCATATGGATCACGACCGGCTGATCGCGGCACCCGATTGCGGGCTTGGTTTTCTGGGCCGCGATCTGGCAATCCAGAAACTGACCAATCTGTGCGAGGCGGCGCGGTCGCTCTGAGCACATAGGGCCCTTGGCGCATGGATCGCAACTGCCTATAAGACAGGCGAAAGAGCGAAGGACGTAACCCATGCGCAAAGCTTCCATCACGCGCAAAACGGCTGAGACCGAGATCAGCGTTGAGATCAATCTCGACGGCTCAGGCGCATATGATAACGACACCGGCGTGGGCTTTTTTGACCACATGCTGGATCAGCTGGCCCGCCATTCGATGATTGATATGAAAATCCGCTGCCAGGGTGACACCCATATCGATGATCATCACTCGGTCGAGGATGTCGGCATTGCGCTGGGTCAGGCGCTGACGGAGGCGCTCGGGGATAAGCGCGGCATTCGACGGTATGGCGCTTGCCTCTTGCCTATGGATGACGCGCTGGTGCGCGCGGCACTCGATCTGTCGGGGCGGCCTTACTTGCTGTGGGAAATGGATTTGCCCACGGCCAAGATCGGCAGCTTCGACAGCGAACTGGTGCGAGAGTTCTTTCAGGCGCTCAGCACCCATGGCGGCGTCACGCTCCATGTCGCCGCGCTCAACGGTGTCAACAGCCACCACATGGCCGAAGCTGCGTTCAAGGCGGTGGCGCGTTCACTGCGCGAGGCGGTTGAAGCTGACCCGCGCAAATCTGACGCCATCCCATCGACCAAAGGGATCCTGTGACGGCCATGACCACGGTCATCGTCGATTACGAAAGTGGAAACCTGCATTCTGCCGCGAAGGCTTTCCAGCGCATGGCGTCCGAGGTGGGGGCGGGTGATGTTGTTGTCACGTCCGACCCGGATGTGGTCCGTCGCGGTGATCGAATTGTGCTTCCGGGCGATGGCGCGTTCCCGTCCTGCCGCGCGGCCCTCTTTGATCATCGCGGGGTCTATGAGGCGATGGAAGAGGCTGTTCAATTCCAAGGCCGTCCGTTTCTTGGCATATGCATTGGCATGCAGATGCTGGCGACGCGAGGACTGGAATATGAGGCGACGCCGGGCTTTGACTGGATCCCGGGCGAGGTGCGCGGCTTGTCGCCTTCTGATCGTTCACTGAAAGTCCCGCATATGGGCTGGAATGACTTGCAGATAGACCATACCCACCCTGTACTAGAGGGTATTCAGACAGGCGATCACGCCTATTTTGTCCACTCTTTTCAGATGCATGTGGACGATGAGGCGCATCTTCTGGCCCATTGTGACTATGCCGAGCAGGTCACAGCCGTGGTGGGTCATGGCACTATTGTAGGCACGCAGTTTCACCCTGAAAAAAGCCAGACCACCGGCCTGCGGATCATCTCCAATTTCTTGCGTTGGGCGCCCTGAACTTGGATGCCAGATATCCCGCGCTCGCTTATCTGCGCGCCCGGGCCAAGCGGCGGCTGCCGCATTTTGTGTGGGAATACCTCGACAGCGGCACCGGCGCGGACCGTGTGGTCGCGCGTAACCGCGCCGCGCTTGACGCCGTCTGTTTCATGCCGGCCATCCTGAAAGGGGAAATCGAGGCCTCGACGCAGACCGAATTCCTCGGCCAAAATCTGGACATGCCTGTGGGTGTTGCTCCGGTGGGCATGTCCGGTCTCATTTGGCCCGATGCCGAACGCATCCTTGCCAAAGCGGCAGCGCGGGCGGGCATTCCCTACACGTTGTCCACCGTGGCCAGCCAAACGCCGGAGGATGTGTCCTCAGCTCTCGGCACGCATGCCTGGTTCCAACTCTACCCACCACGCGACCCGGAGGTGCGCCGGGCGATGCTGCGCCGCGCGGAAAACGCAGGCTTTCACACGGCCGTCCTGACGGCAGACTTGCCCGCCGCCAGCCGCCGTGAGCGTCAGATCCGGTCGGGCCTCACGCAACCTCCCAAACTGACCCCGCGCATTTTGGCGCAGGTGGCGATCCGACCCGCTTGGGCACTGGGTATGGCGCGGCGGGGGATGCCGCGGATGCGGCTCATTGATGATTTTGCGCCGGGAACCAAGGGTTTGACGCTCAACAACCATGCCGGATATCAGCTGCGCACAGTGCCTGATTGGGATTACTTGCGCGCGATGCGGGATGAATGGGATGGCAACCTGATCGTCAAAGGCGTGCTGGATGTGCGTGATCTGGCACCATTGAAACAGGCCGGTGTCGATGCGATCTGGGTGTCGAACCATGGCGGGCGGCAATTTGATGGCGCGCCAGTGGGGCTTGATGTTCTGCCGGGTATGCGCGCTGAAACGGATCTGCCCATTGTGTTCGATGGGGCGGTAGAGAGCGGCCTTGATGTATTGCGCGCGGTGGCCCTTGGCGCTGATCTTGTGATGCTCGGACGAGGCTGGCATTACGCGTTGGGCGCGCTGGGTGAGGCGGGGCCTGACCATCTGGCGCATATCCTGAAAGCGGATTTGCTGTCGAACATGGGTCAGATGGCGCTCGCGTCCGTGAAAGATGTGCGCGACCGGGCTCTCGATTCTTCCCTCGCGCTAAAAATGTGAGCGCTCACAAAGCGGTAGCTTCTCCCCAGTACCGGGTAGGACACGCGCCCGATCGGGCAGTTTTTTTCGCCAATGCAGGTTTTTGCGGGCAAATTCATTGCGAACATGACACCCAAATCGTAAAAGTCCGCCAAGATTGCGCTGCGCTGCGGCACACACAGGCCATTGCGCGATGTCTTCGACAATAAGGAGGACAGCACTGTGGCTGAATTCAAGAAAATCCTGATTGCCAACAGAGGTGAGATTGCCATCCGCGTGATGCGTGCGGCCAACGAGTTGGGCAAGCGCACGGTCGCTGTTTATGCCGAAGAGGACAAGCTGGGTCTGCACCGCTTCAAAGCCGATGAGGCCTATCTGATTGGTGAAGGCCTTGGCCCTGTTGAGGCCTATCTGAGCATTGATGAGGTTATCCGCGTGGCCAAGCGTTGCGGCGCGGATGCGATCCATCCGGGCTACGGCCTGCTGTCGGAAAACCCTGAATTCGTGGATGCCTGTGATGCCAACGGCATCACCTTCATCGGCCCCAAGTCCGAGACGATGCGCGCGCTGGGGGATAAAGCCAGCGCCCGGCGCGTGGCGATTGAAGCCGGTGTACCTGTCATCCCGGCCACGGAAGTTTTGGGCGACGACATGAAAGAGGTGGCGCGTCAGGCCCAAGAGATCGGCTATCCAATGATGCTCAAGGCCTCCTGGGGCGGTGGTGGTCGCGGCATGCGGCCTGTGACCAAGCCCGAGGAGTTGGAAGAGAAGGTGCTGGAAGGTCGTCGTGAGGCGATTGCCGCCTTTGGCAATGGCGAGGGGTATCTGGAGAAGATGATCACCCGCGCCCGACATGTGGAGGTGCAGATCCTCGGCGACAAGCACGGCAACATGTATCACCTTTTTGAGCGGGATTGCTCCGTGCAGCGGCGCAACCAGAAGGTCGTGGAACGCGCACCTGCGCCCTATCTGTCGGACGAGAAGCGCCAAGAAATCTGCGAGCTTGGCTACAAAATCTGCAAGCACGTGAACTACGAATGTGCGGGCACGGTTGAGTTTCTGATGGATATGGAAACTGATGAATTTTACTTCATCGAAGTGAACCCGCGGGTGCAGGTGGAACACACGGTGACCGAGGAGGTGACCGGCATCGATATCGTGCAGGCGCAGATCAAGATCGCCGAAGGTCAGACCTTGGCTGAGGCCACGCGGAAGCAGTCGCAGACGGACGTGCAACTGAACGGTCACGCCATTCAGACCCGCATCACCACCGAGGATCCGCAGAACAACTTCATCCCTGACTATGGCCGCATCACAGCATTCCGTGAGGCGACCGGCATGGGCATCCGTCTGGATGGTGGCACGGCCTATTCGGGCGGTGTGATCACACGCTATTACGATAGCTTGTTGGTGAAAATCACGGCGCATGCGCAAACACCTGAAGGGGCCATCGCCCGGATGGACCGTGCCCTGCGGGAATTCCGGATCAGAGGGGTGTCGACAAATATTGCGTTTGTTGAAAATCTGCTAAAACACCCCGTTTTTCTGGGGAACGAATACACTACAAAGTTTATTGACGTCACGCCAGAGCTTTACAAGTTCGCGCGCCGCCGGGATCGGGGAACGAAGGTTCTGACCTACATTGCCGACATCACGGTGAATGGCCATCCGGAGACAAAAGATCAGCTGAAACCGCGTGCCGACCTCAAAGACCCGCGCCCGCCGGAGCCACGTGTTGAACCAGGTGCGGAGATGATGGGGACGCGCAACCTGCTCGAACAAAAGGGTGCGCAGGCGGTGGCGGACTGGATGAAGCAACAAGATCGCTTGCTCATCACCGACACCACCATGCGTGACGGCCATCAATCGCTTCTGGCCACCCGCATGCGGTCCATCGACATGATCAAGGTGGCGCCCAGCTACGCTGCCAACCTGCCGCAGCTTTTCTCCATGGAGTGCTGGGGCGGGGCGACCTTCGATGTGGCCTACCGCTTCTTGCAGGAATGCCCCTGGCAGCGTCTGCGCGATCTGCGCGCCAAGATGCCCAACTTGATGACGCAGATGTTGCTGCGCGCTTCCAACGGGGTGGGCTACACCAACTATCCAGACAATGTGGTGCAGGAATTCGTGCGCGTGGCGGCGACAAGTGGCGTCGATGTATTCCGCGTGTTCGACAGCCTCAACTGGACCGAAAATATGCGCGTCGCGATGGACGCAGTGATCGAAAGCGGCAAGATCTGCGAAGGCACGATTTGCTACACGGGCGACATAACCAACCCTGCGCGGTCCAAGTATGACGTCAAATACTACATCGACATGGCGCGGGAGATGGAGGCGGCTGGCGCCCATGTGCTGGGGTTGAAAGACATGGCGGGGCTGATGAAACCCGGTGCCGCCCGCATCCTGATCAAAGCGCTGAAGCAAGAGGTCGGCCTGCCCATCCATTTCCATACTCATGACACGGCTGGCGTGGCCACGGCCACGATCCTTGCGGCCTCGGAAGCCGGCGTGGATGCGGTCGATTGTGCGATGGATGCGCTCTCTGGCAACACGTCACAGGCGACGCTTGGCACGGTGGTGGAGGCGCTGGCGAATACCGACCGTGACACCGGGCTCGACATCAGCGCCGTGCGCGAAATTTCTGATTATTGGGACAATGTCCGCGCCCACTATGCCGCGTTCGAGACCGGTATGCAGGCCCCGTCGTCCGAGGTTTATCTGCATGAAATGCCCGGCGGGCAGTTCACGAACCTCAAGGCGCAGGCGCGGTCGCTCGGGCTGGAGGATCGCTGGCCGGAAGTGGCGCAGACATACTCGGACGTGAACGCGATGTTCGGCGATATCGTGAAGGTGACACCCAGCTCCAAGGTCGTGGGTGATATGGCCCTGATGATGGTCAGTCAGGGCCTGACCCGCGAAGATGTAGAAAAACCGGATAAAGATGTGGTCTTCCCGGATTCTGTCATCGACATGATGCGCGGCAATCTGGGCCAACCCCCGGGTGGCTGGCCAGAGGCAATCCAGAAAAAGATCCTGAAGGACGAAACACCAAATCCGGAACGGCCGGGCAAGCATCTCAAGCCCGTCGATCTGCCGGCGGCACGTAAAGACCTCAGTGAGCAGTTGGAAGGCAAAACCGTCGATGATGAAGATCTGAGCGGGTATTTGATGTATCCCAAGGTTTTCCTCGACTACATGGGCCGTCATCGAATGTACGGCCCCGTTCGCACCCTGCCCACAAAGAACTTCTTTTACGGCATGCAGCCCGGTCAGGAAATCAGCGTGGAGATTGACCCCGGCAAGACCATGGAAATCCGCATGCAAGCCATCGGTGAAACCGATGAGAAGGGTGAGGTGAAGGTCTTCTTCGAACTCAACGGTCAACCCCGCATCATCCGCGTGCCGGACCGGTTGGTGAAATCGACCACGGCATCCCGGCCCAAGGCAGAGTTGGGCAACCCCAACCATGTTGGCGCACCCATGCCGGGGGTGGTCAGTTCTGTGGCGGTTCAGGTGGGTCAGCAAGTGGTCGAAGGCGACCCGCTATTGACCATAGAGGCGATGAAGATGGAGACCGGAATTTACGCCGAACGGGCGGCAACAGTGAAGGCCATTCACGTCCAACCCCAGGGTCAGATCGACGCCAAGGATCTGATGATCGAGTTGGAGTAAAATATGATCACCGTTACCCCGATCTACGCCGGTATCCTGGCGCTGTTGATGTTGGGGCTCAGTGTGCGGGTCATTCTGGGGCGGCGCGCAGCGAAAGTGTCGGTTGGAGATGGCGGCAATAAGGATTTGGCCAAACGCATAAGGGTGCAGGCCAATTGCGCCGAATATGCGCCGTTTGGCGTGGTTCTGTTGTTGGTGGTGGAGTTGACCGGGGCTGCGGCGCTGACTGTGCATGAATTGGGTTTGATGCTCGTTGCAGGCCGTGTGCTTCATGCCGTGGGCATGGGTTTCACGCCACAAATCCCCGCTTTGCGCATCATGGGCATGATTCTGACCTTCACGATGCTGGGTTTGAGCGCGACACTAGGTGTCTATTTATCACTGACCTGACCAAAAGCGGCGAGTCGCGCCCGCAAGGGCGCCAACAGCCCATTATTTCTGCAATGCCGCGCAAATTTTCCCTTGCAGCCTCGCGTCAGAGTTTATAACACGCGTTCACCCATCGGATGCGGGTGTAGCTCAGGGGTAGAGCGTTACCTTGCCAAGGTAAATGTCGTGAGTTCGAATCTCATCACCCGCTCCAAAACACTTCAAAATTTGAAGATGTTACGAAAGGATCGCCCGAGGGCGGCCCTGCGTCCTTCTGGCGGGGGGAGCGTGCTGGGGAGCGGCGAGTTTCATGGCCGCTGCACCTGGAGATGGGCGGAAAGCGGTCATTCGCTGCAGGCGCGAAAAGCCGGCTACTGCTCCCAGAAAGCAGACATAGAACCTAGGCATTCTTGAGTTACTCATGAACAAAGCTGCGCAGCTGCTAGCGTTTCAACGTCTCGGCAGCTCGACATGCTGACGACCTTGATAGGCCCAATGCCAAAACCGCTCAGTTTCGTACCGCACCACGATATGCGTCGAGGCCTGAAACCGCCAGGACACATGCGTCTGCTTCAGGACAATCGCCTGTTGATAACGTCTGACCAATGCCGCTCGAAAACCAAGGTCCCGGCCCAGAAAACCTCTATGTGACCGTCGAGGACAAAGTGATCTGCGTCGCATGCAGCTTTGAGCTGTGACTTAACCGACGCAATGCCATCCGGCCGCTCGACGGCCATTTGGTGGATAAAGACACTGCAGGCTGAGTTTGTGTCGTTTGGGTGGATCTGGTGATCGGCGCAAGTCTCAAAAGAAAAACCGGTGTCGATGCTGTTGTAACGCACAGAATTCCGCGGCTGGTGCCACATCGTCCGCATGCGCCCGTCTGTTTCTGTATCACGCGATCGCGTCAGCCTCGGGGTAGCAACAGGCTCAAAGCTCTTCTGTGCCGGCAGGTCACGCGGCGCTGGAAAGGGTGTCTGCATAGCTTTGGGCGCAACTTTCAGAACCGGCAACGTTATCTGGCCCGCCGTGATCTTCACGTCCGTTTGGTGCGGCGGCGTCCAAACCAAAGGCCAGTAAGAGGATGCAATGGACACACGAATCCTGTGACCGGCCTTGAAGCGGTGTGCGGTGCTGTGAAAGCGGGGCCGCACGGTCTGCGGGCCATCGCCTTTGGGCGTTGCGGGCGCATCGAGAGTGTCGTCGAGCGCGAGGTTCAGCACGGAAAGTCCAACGCGGCAAGAGGTGCCATCGGGCGCCACATCGTTGAGGCGCAGGCAGATCTGCGCGCGGTCGTTTGGCGTTTGAACCGTCAGCGTGACGTCGGCACTGCCGTAAAGCAGCACGTCTTGGTCCAAAGCAGGCGTCTCAAACACAAGCGCTTTTGCATCGTCGCCCGATTGTTCAAGCGGTAGGCCACCGAAGCGCCCGAAGTAGCCGGTGTCCCCTGAGGCCTGCCCATGCGAAAGGTCCCATGGGACAGTCCACGCGCTTTGATCCTTCGGAGGTGTCGGGGCTAGGCCGCTGTCTTGGGTCAACCAAAGGACGTAGTTTTGTGTTTCGTCCGCAACCGGGCCGCTTTCGATCCAAGCGCCATTGCGCTTATCGAGCGCATCACTGGGCACATCGAATTCGCGCATCCAGACACGCAGTTTGGGCCAGTCGGGCGCGTCGGGTTCTGCCGGGCGCAGCCAATGATCCCACCATTCCAGCGCCACCTGCTGAAAGCCAATCGCGGGCCCGGGATGGCCGTGGTCGGGATAGTGGTGCCCCCATGGGCCGACAATGCCCCAAGCCTTGTCCGGGCAAGCGTCAACCAGGGACATGACAGAATTTGAATAGCGATCCGACCAGCCGCCCACCGCCAGAATAGGACATCTGATCCGGTCGGTTTGATGGGTGATGGATCCGTGCCGCCAATATGTGCCGCGCGCCTCTTCGCGGACCCAGGTTTGGACCGGCGAACACAGGTGATCCAACTGGGTCATCCAGCGATCATACCAGTCGTCCCCGCTGTCTGGTGTCGGCGGCAGGGCGAGGATCGAGGGAAGGGTTGCGCCCCATTCCAATGTGTCGGTGATCAAGCATCCGCCCATGTGGTGAATATCGTCTTCATAGCGGTCATGGGCAAACACCTCACAAACGTGGTGACTTTTTCGTGAGCTTGTTTGAGAACACCTCCGACGACAATTCCGAATTGAAGAAACCGGTCATGGTCCATGAGGATGCCGCCATGTACATTCCCAACATGCTT
>JBCCCZ010000062.1:0-15979 GCA_039033255.1 Pseudomonadota bacterium | reverse complement strand
TGGTTCGGGTGCAACTGATGCTTCGCGGCAATCTCTTGCACGGTCTTATCGCCACGCAGCGCTTCCAACGCCACCTTGGCCTTAAACTGATCTGTAAAGTTCCCTCGCTTTGCCATCTTCGTATCCCTGCAAAGGTTTGGGATACACCTTTTGGGATACACCTTAGCTGACTGTCCAGTTTTCTGGGACCACTTCAATTTCTGTCGAAGGAATGTGTGTGGCGGAGGAGGTGGGATTCGAACCCACGGAGGACTTTCACCCTCGCTGGTTTTCAAGACCAGTGCATTCGACCACTCTGCCACTCCTCCAGCGATGTAGGGATTACTGCCTGTCTGTTGATTCTGAAAGACACCAAAATTGAGCGAGGATTTGCCCGTTTGGCAGGGGCGTCGTACCAATCGAGTGTCTTGCGTCCTTTTCTTGGAAGCAAACTTTGGGTAAACTAATGTGATTACGTCGTTGGTGCACCTTACTGAAAAGGTGGCCCGGGGCTGGGGCACGAAACATAAACGTCGGAACAACCGGCATCCTGCGGCAAAGTCTGCGGGGACAGGCAAGGGAAGCAGTATGGTCTATTCAAAGGCTTATGGGGAAGTTGGGGTGTCTGCATGGCGCAGGGGCCCCAAAGTCGTTTTGTTGATGCCGATGTTGGCGGCCATGGCGCTTTCGGCCTGCGGCGAGGGTGCCGAGGGGTTCAATTTTCTCAGGCCAAACGCGCAGTCCGAGAGTGACAGTGGCGCAACAGGCCCAAGCACCACCAAACTGGTGGAGCGGGATGTGGAGGCACCGGATGTCTTTCAGGTCACAGAAAGCGGCCTTTGGGATGGGCGGCCATCGCTGGGTGGGGTCTGGGTGGCGCATCCGGACGTGACAGAGCCCGAACGTGTGATCATACGCAACACTTCCAATTCGAAATTCGTGATTGGGGCGCTGTTCAAGCGAGAACGGGAAAACCCCGGGCCGCGCATTCAGGTGTCATCAGATGCCGCCGATGCTCTGGACATGCTGGCCGGTGCGCCGTCGCAGTTGAACGTGACCGCGTTGCGGCGCGAAGAGGCGCCGGTTGACCCGCCAGCGGCCGACCCCAGTAATGCCCCGACAGAAGAACTGGCGGCTGCCAGCACCGTGGAAACCCAATCGCTTGATCCGGTGGCCGGCGCTGCGGCGGCGATTGAGGCGGCTGAAAGCGCGCCTGCGGCTACGGCGGCCACGGCGGCCACGGCGGCCACAGCTGCCGCAGCGGCACCTGCACCGGCGCCTCGCGCGACATCGGCTTTGTCCAAGCCTTTCATTCAGATTGGCATTTTCAGCGTGGAACAGAACGCGCGAAACACCGCCACCGCCATGCGTCAGAACGGCATGGTGCCAACCGTGCTTGAGCAAAAATCGAGCGGCAAACGGTTCTGGCGGGTCATTGTGGGGCCTGCGACAACCTCGTCTGAACGCTCCACCTTGTTGAAACAAGTCAAAGGCATGGGCTTTGAAGATGCCTACGCCGTGACCAACTGATCGGACATTAAGATGCGTCACCTGCTTGCCGGTTTCATTCTGCCGCTCATGCTTGCCCTGCCTGTGCAGGCCTTTGAAACGCAGGCACGGGGCGCGATTGTGATTGATATGTCGACGGGCACGATCCTGTTGGACAAAAACGCAGATGAACCGCAGCCGCCTGCATCAATGTCCAAACTGATGACGCTTTACATGACGTTTGAGGCCATTCGCGAAGGTCGGTTGCAGCTGGATGAAAAGCTGCCTGTGTCGGCCCACGCCATGAGCTTCGGCGGTTCGACCATGTTTCTTGATACCACGGACCGGGTGAGTGTTGAGGATCTGTTGCGCGGGATCATTGTGCTGTCAGGCAATGATGCGTGCGTGGTGCTGGCCGAAGCGCTTAGCCCGGATGGGACGGAGGCCGGGTTTGCCCGTCTGATGACGCAGCGCGGGCAGCAATTGGGTATGACCAATTCGATTTTTCAGAACGCCAGCGGCTGGCCCGCCACGGGCCATGTGATGAGCGCGCGCGATCTGGCACTGCTGGCGCGGCGCATCATTGAGGATTTCCCCGAATTCTATCCCATGTTTGCCGAAACAGAGTACGAATTCGACGGCCGCGCGCCGCAGAACACGCAAAACCGCAACCCGCTTTTGCGACTGAATATCGGGGCCGATGGCCTCAAGACCGGGCATACACAGCGCGCGGGCTACGGTCTTGTCGGGTCGGCCAAGCAGGGCGATCGGCGGGTGATTTTCGTCGTCAACGGGCTGAGTTCTGCGCGCCAACGTGCGGTGGAATCTGAATCCATCCTGAGCTGGGCTTTCCGCCAATTCGTTGAAAAACCTGTGGTTTCCAAGGGCATCTCCGTAGCTGAGGCCGAGGTTTGGATGGGCAGGGAGGCGACCGTGCCGCTTGAAGCGATGGAAGATGTGATCACGCTTTTGCCGGTCCTGTCCGCCGATGATGTGGCCGCTGAGGTGATCTATGAGGGGCCCATCCATGCACCTGTGGTGCAGGGCGATGAGTTGGCCAAACTGGTGATCATGCCCGAAGGTCTGCCAGAGCTGGAAATCCCGCTTTACGCCGCCAATGACGTGGCTGCGGGCGGGTTCATGATCCGGTTGAAGACCGTGTCAAAACATATTCTGGCGCGGCTTCAGGCCGGTCCCGAACCGGAAGAAAGCGCGGCCGCCAATGCCGGATCTGAGGGCTGAATTTGGCCTCGGCAGGCATGTTCATCAGTTTTGAAGGTATTGATGGCTCCGGCAAATCCACCCAGGCGCGGCGGCTGAAGGATCATCTGATCAAGACCGGCCGAAACGTGGTTCTGACCCGCGAACCTGGGGGCAGCCCGGGGGCGGAAGACATTCGCAAACTGGTACTTGAAGGCGACCCGGATCGCTGGTCGCCGGAGACGGAACTTCTCCTTTTCACGGCTGCGCGCCGGGATCATCTGGAACGCACCATTCGACCTGCGCTGGAGGCAGGTCTGGGAGTGATTTGTGACCGTTTCGTGGACAGCACGCGGATGTATCAGGGCCTGCGCGGAGCCGGGCTGCGTGCGATGGTCGATCAATTGCACGATCTGATGATCGCGCAGGAGCCTGACCTGACTGTGCTGGTGGATATGGACCCTGAAGTGGGTCTTGCACGTGCATTGGGACGGCAGGGCGGAGAAGAGCGATTTGAACAGTTCGGGCTTACATTGCAGCAACAGCTGCGCGCGGGATTTTTGCAATTGGCCGAGGCCGCACCGGAGCGTTTCGTCGTGATCGATGGCGCCCGCGATGAAGACACGGTTGCGCAGGAGATTGCGGGCATCGTAACGTCGCGCTTGCCATGACTGACATCCCAGAACCTGATCGCGTTCCCGGCGCGCCGCATCCCCGTGATACTGTGGCCCTTTTTGGCCAGACAGCGGCGGAGGATGCGTTTTTGCAGGCCTTTAACGCGGGGCGTCTGCATCACGCATGGCTGATCACCGGGCTGCGCGGGGTGGGTAAGGCGACGCTCGCTTGGCGCATCGCGCGTTTTTTGCTGACAACGCCTGATGCGGGGGGCGGACTTTTTGGCGAAACGCTTGCTCCGGATATTTTGGATGTTTCCGCCGATCATCCCGTGGCGCGTCGACTGGTGGCCGGCGCGGAGCCGGGTTTTTTCCACATCACGCGACGCGTCAATGAAAGCACCGGGCGGATGAGGGCGGAAATCGTGGCGGACACTGTCCGCGATCTGAACCGCTTTCTGCAGATGTCGAGTGCCGATGGCGGACGCCGCGTTGTGCTGATTGACAGCGCAGATGAGATGAACCCGCAGGCCGCCAACGCGCTTTTGAAGATGCTGGAAGAGCCGCCTGAGCGCACGACGTTTCTGTTGATCAGTCACCAACCGGCGCGGCTATTGCCGACGATCCGGTCCCGCTGTCGCGATCTGCGATTGGTGGAGCTGGGGCCGGAGGATATGCAGTGCGCGCTGTCCGGCGCGGGCGTGGAGGCGGGCGCGGATGCTGCTGCCATCACCGAACTGTCCGGCGGATCCGTGGGCGAAGCGGTGTGCCTCATCGGGCTGGAAGGCGTGGCGCTTTACCGTGATCTCATTGATATCATGGGCAGTTTGCCCGCACTCGATCGTGTCCGGGCGGGCAAACTGGCAGGGCAAATGGCAGCGCGAGGTGCCGAGGAACGGCTCGACCTGTTCTTTTCGCTGACCGATCTCATGCTGGCGCGCCTGGCGCGGGCAGGGGCCATGGGTCGCTCGCCAATTGAGGCTACCAAGGGGGAAGCCGCAGCCTTTCAAACCCTCGCGCCCACGGCCGCCAGAGCGCGCGATTGGGCCGCTCTGGCACAGGATATCGGAGGGCGGGCCCGTCACGGTCGGGCTGTGAACCTTGACCCCGCAGCGCTTGTGCTGGATACGGTGCTGAAGCTGCAATCCTGCGCCAAAGCCTGAGGTTACATGGCCCAACCGATTGAGATCACCGACAGTCACTGCCACCTGGATTTTGAAACCTTCGCCGCTGAGCTGGACGAGGTTGTTGACCGTGCCGTGGGGGCAGGCGTGACGCGCATGGTGACGATCTGCACGAAGCTGCGCTTGGAACCTCAGGTGCGTGCGCTTGCCGAACGGTACAAGCCCGTGTTCTACGCAGCAGGCACCCACCCGATGAGCGTCGCCGAGGAGCCGATGGTGGCGGTGGAGGATCTGGTGGCCTTGGCGGGTCACCCCAAATTCGTGGGCATCGGTGAGACGGGGCTGGATTATCATTACACTTCCGAGAGTGCGACCGCGCAGCAAGAAAGCCTGCTGGTGCACATAGAGGCGGCACGCCAGACCGGGTTGCCCTTGATTATCCACGCCCGGGCCGCGGATGAGGACATGGCGCGTATTCTGACAAAAGAGCATCGCGCGGGCGCCTTTCACTGCGTGATGCATTGTTTTTCGTCGTCTGAGGCGCTGGCACGGGCGGCGCTTGAATGTGGGTTTTACCTGTCGATGTCCGGGATCGCCGCTTTCCCCAAGTCTCAGGAATTGCGCGATATTTTTGCAGCCGCCCCGCTTGACCGGGTGTTGGTGGAAACCGATGCGCCCTATCTTGCCCCGCCGCCGTTTCGCGGCAAGCGCAATGAGCCGTCTTATGTGGTGCACACAGCGCGCGTGGCGGCAGAGGTGTTCGGATTGGATTGGCCCGATTTTGCCGCGCAGTCACAGGCCAATTTTGATCGGCTTTTCGTTAAGGCGCGCGCAGCATGAGTGTGGAGACGCGCTTCACCATTCTGGGCTGCGGGTCTTCTGGCGGCGTGCCTCGGCTGGGCGGCAACTGGGGGGAGTGTGACCCCGAAAACCCGCGCAACCACCGGCGGCGGTGTTCGCTCCTGGTGGAGCGGGAGACAGACAATGGCATTACGCGGGTGTTGATCGACACCTCACCCGATCTGCGGTCTCAACTGTTGGACGCGGGCGTGGGCGAGTTGGACGCCGTCATCTACACCCACGAACATGCCGATCACGTTCACGGCATCGATGACCTGCGAATGATCGTGTTCAACATGCGCCAGCGTGTGCCGGTTTGGGCCAGTGGGGCCACGCAAACAGCACTTTTGGGCAGGTTTGGATATGCGTTTGTGCAGCCTGAAGGATCGCCTTATCCACCGATTTTGCAGCTTTTTACTATAAATGGCGATGTTTCGATAAATGGTGCCGGGGGAGCGATCCTGTTCAAACCTTTTGAGGTGAACCACGGATCCATCGACGCGTTGGGCTTTCGCATCGGTGATCTGGCTTATCTGCCGGATGTGGCAGTGATCCCCGATGCCGCGTGGGAGATGTTGAACAACCTCGATTGCTGGATTCTTGACGCATTGCGCCGCGATCCGCATCCGACCCATTCGCATCTTGCGCAGTCGCTTGAATGGATGGATCGCGCCAAACCCCGGCGCGGGGTGCTGACCAATATGCACAATGACCTCGACTATCAGACGGTCGATGATGAGACCCCTGATCACATCACCCCGGCCTATGACGGCATGGTGATTACCTATAGGGCGTAGTCCCTTGCAGGCGCTTCTTGATGTTATCCTGCCGGTCTTCGTGGTGATCGGTGCGGGGTATCTGGCCGTCTGGAGGGGATGGTTTTCGCAGTCAGGCGTCGACGGGCTGATGGTCTACACCCAGAACTTCGCCATTCCCTGTCTGCTGTTTCTGGCCATTGCCAAGCTCGATCTGGGGCAGAGTTTCGACTGGCGCTTGCTGGTCAGTTTCTACGCGGGGTCGCTATCGGGGTTTCTGCTGGGGATTTTCGGGGCGCGCTATCTTTTTGACAGGGATTGGGAGGATGCCGTTGTCATCGGATTTTGCTGCCTTTTTTCGAACTCTGTGCTGCTTGGCCTCGTGATCACAGAGCGCGCCTACGGAGAAACAGCGCTGGAGGGGAATTATGCCATCATCTCGGTCCATTCTCTGTTCTGCTACGGGATTGGCATCACGGTCATGGAATTTGTTCGCGCCAGGGGACGCGCTGGCACGGGCACGCTTTTACAGGCGGTGAAATCCATTTTTTCCAATGCGTTGATCCTCGGGATCGTGATGGGGTTTTTGTTCAACCTGGCCGCTCTGACGCTGCCCGCATTTCTGGACAAGGGGCTCAGCCTTATCGCGCAAAGTGCTCTGCCTGCAGCGCTTTTCGGAATGGGCGGTGTGCTGGCAAGCTACAAGGCCGAAGGTGACTTGCGGGTGGTGCTTTGGATTTGCCTTGTGACGCTGATCATTCATCCGGCGGTCACGCGGGGGCTTGGTCTGGTGGTTGGGCTGGCGGATGCGGGGACGCGCTCGGCGGTGTTGACGGCGGCTATGGCACCAGGTGTGAACGCCTATATCTTTGCCAACATGTATGGCCGGGCCAAGCGGGTGGCGGCCACATCCGTGCTGGTCGCGACGGTTTTGACGATCTTCACGGCCTCTGTCTGGTTGAATTATCTGCCCTAGCGGCGCGGCTCATCGCTCCCTTACGGGCGCGCCTCGCTGGGTTCAGTCTTCCTTGGGCGGTGCGCCGCCTGCGAAATTGTTGCCGTTGACGTAGTCGCAGGGCTCTTCCTGCATTTGCAGGTGCAGCCCGTCCTCCCGGTAGGGGTTCGCGCGGGCCAGGTCCTCGTCCACCTCAATCCCCAACCCGGGTGCATCCGGCACCGGGATGAACCCGCTGTCGACGCGGATCGTGCTTTTGATGAGCGCGTCATGGAACGGGCTTTCAATCGTTTCCGCCATCAGGATGTTGGGGATCGAGGCCGCAAAATGGATGTTGGCGGCCCATTCCACGGGACCGGCGTAAAGATGCGGGGCCATTTGGGCGTTGTACACTTCAGCCATCGCCGCGACCTTTTTCATTTCCCAAATACCGCCCGCGCGGCCCAGAGCGGGTTGCAGGATCGAGGCCGCGCCTTGGCGCAGGATGGGCGCGAATTCGGCCTTTGTCGTCAGTCTTTCGCCCGTGGCGACAGGGATGCGGACGGAGGCCGCGACACGGGCCATTTGGGCCACGTTGTCGGGGGGGATCGGCTCTTCGAACCAAAGCGGCGAATAGGGCTCCAACGCCTGACCAAGGCGGATGGCGCCTGCGGTGGTGAATTGGCCATGCGTGCCAAAGAGCAGGTCCGCCCGGTCGCCCACCGCCTCTCGGATGGCTTTGCAGAAGGCCACAGAAATGGAAATGTCGGACATCGCGGGCATGTGACCGCCGCGCATGGTGTAGGGACCTGCGGGATCGAATTTCACAGCCGTGTAGCCGCGAGCCACGCAATCCAATGCCGCCTCTGCCGCCAGATCGGGGGAGGTCCAGAAGGCGTTCATGTCGTGCTGCGGCAGCGGGTAAAGATAGGTGTAGGCGCGGATGCGGTCGTTCATCTTGCCGCCCAGAAGGGCCCAAACCGGGCGGTTGCGCGCTTTGCCGAGGATATCCCAGCAGGCAATCTCCAACCCCGAAAAGGCGCCCATCACGGTCAGATCAGGCCGCCCGGTGAAGCCCGATGAAAAGACCCGTCGGAACATCAATTCGATGTTTTCGGGGTTTTCGCCTTCCATGTGGCGTTCGAATACGTCGCGGACCACATGGCCCATGGCGTCCGGCCCGATGGAGGAGGCATAGCATTCTCCCCACCCGGTGATGCCCTCATCTGTGGTCAGTTTCACCAAGATCCAGTATCGCCCACCCCAACCGGGGGGCGGAGGGGCCGTGACAATGACATCAAGATCGCGAAGCTTCATGGCGCAGTTTCCTTTGGTTTGGCGGGGCGGGAGGCCCAAAACAGGGCAAGGGCGGCGAAGGTCAACAAAAGGGCTGCGAGGAACGGCGCACCGGGCAGAAAGACAGGCCCATCGGGTCGCGTAGCGGCGGCGAATACGGCCGTCATAATGATCGGCGCCAGGATCATGGCAAGGGCGTTGACGGAGGTGAGAATACCCTGAAGTTCGCCTTGGGCATTTTCAGGCGTTCGTTTGGACATGATGGCCTGCAGAGCGGGGCCCGCCATGGCCGCAAGTGCCGAGATGGGCGTCAGGAACAGGGCGAGCATGCCATTGGTTATGAAGGCGAGAAGCGGGAAGGCGATGATGGAAAACCCAAATCCGAGGATCACGGTGTAGAAATCCCCAAACCGGGCGATGGCCAGCCGGATCAGGCCACCTTGCACAACAGCCATGGAAATGCCGAACATGGCCAGCGACACCCCGATCATCCCGGGTGACCATTCAAACCTGGCTTGCGTGTAATAGGCCCAGATCACCGGGTAGACATTTGTGGCCATCTGAAAGAGCAGCATCACCAACAGCAGCCCGGCAAGGCCTGGCAACGCGCGGATCTGAGGGATGGCCCCAAACGGGTTGGCGCGGATCCAGGAAAATGGGCGTCGGATCTGGTCCGTGACCGTTTCGGGCAGGATCAACAACCCGAAGATGAAATTTGCGCCTGCAAGGGCGGCGGCTGCGTAAAAGGGGGCGCGGGTGCCCAGATCGCCGAGGATCCCGCCGATGATCGGGCCCAGTACAAAGCCCAACCCGAAGGCCGCACTGACCAACCCAAAGCCCGAGGCGCGGTTTTCGCGGGTGGATGTATCGGCCATATAGGCCAAAGCCGTGCTATGGGTGGCCGCCGTGATGCCGCCCACGATGCGGGCCAAGAGCAATAGCCATATCGAACCCGCGACAGCCATCACAAGATAGTCGAGCGCCATCACAAAGAGCGAAACCAGAAGGATCGGGCGGCGACCGAAACGATCGGACAGGTTGCCGACCGTCGGACCGCAGAGAAATTGCATGACGGCAAATGTGGTGGTCAGGATGCCGCCCCAAAGCGCCGCATGGGCCAATGTGCCCCCGCCCACCTCAAGCAGTAAAGATGGCATAACCGGAATGATCAGCCCGATGCCCATGGAATCGATCACCACGGTGAGCAGAATGAAAATGGTGGGCAAACGGCCAGTGGTGGGGCGTGACATAGGGTGACTAAACCGCTTTCGACGCGGGGTGACAATCTCCAATCTTGGGGATGTGCCTTTAGACGGCCGCGTGCCAACTCTTGTCAGCACGGCCGATTAAATGTGACCGATGTCACGCATGAAGCCGGTCAGCAGGTCCGCATAGGTTTTGGGGTGTTCCACGTTGGGAAGATGGCCTGCACGGCGGATCAACTCAAATCGCGCGCCGGGCACCAGATCAATCGTTTCGCGCACCATATCGACAGGCGTGGCAGCATCCTCGGTGCCCGCGATGCCCATGACGGGCAGGCGCAAACCGGATGTGGGTGTGTAAAAATCCGTGCCCGCGATTGCGTCTGCGCAACCGATATAGCCATCGACGGGTTGCCGGGTCAGCATCGATCGCCAGTGCTCCACGTCGCCGGTTTTCAGAAAGTCGCGAGAAAACCATCGGGTCATGATGTCATCTGCTACAGCCTCCAAGCCCGCAGCTTGGATGGCGTCAATCCGTCCTTGCCAAATGTCTCGCGTGCCGATCTTGGCGGCTGTGTTCGACAAAACGAGCCCACGCAGAATGTCCAAACGCTTCGCCGCCAATCCCTGACCTATCAATCCGCCAATGGACAGCCCAACAAACACCGCGTGACGCACCTCCAGCGCATCGAGCAGCCGCTCCACATCCCGCACAAGCGCGCCCATCGTGTAAGGCGGAGTTGGCACGCTGCTTTGGCCATGGCCACGTTTGTCATAGCGGATCAGGCGCAGGCCATTGGGCAGGTGTTCCAGCATGGCATCCCACATGGTCAAATCCGTGCCCAGCGAATTGGCAAAGACAACCGGCGCACCGTCCGGTGTCCCATCCTCGCGATAGTGCAGCTCGACATCCGACAGTTTAAGAGTGGGCATTAGCTAAAAAGCTCCATATGTGCCATGATCTGCCCGTGGTCGGAGGCCAGTTTATTATAGGGTGCCTCCGGGTGTGATCCGTCGGTCAGGTGGTCATTGAAAACGGAGAAATACTGCATTTCGCCTAAGGGACCGGGCGTGTCGGGGTGGAAATGACGGCTGAGGAAGATCTGGTCGATCGATTCAAAATTGCCGCCGAAGGCTGACGTGTAGACCATATCGCGTGCCGATTTGCGCACGAAAAGCCGTTCCGCCGAATGCAGGCGCACTCGCTCAACATTTTCTTTGATCTGGACGTTTTCATCCTTCGAATACCGATCATTGGCCGCGTCAGCGTCGTGGCGCAGCATCCAGGAATAGTTTCGGAAGGGCACCTCTCCGGTGATGATTTCAGTGCTGACCGCGTGTTCGCCATCGTTGAAATCACCGAGCACCATCACCGGGTTGCCCTGCTGCAATTCCTCCACCACAGCGCGGCGCAACACCCAGGCCTCCGCCATGCGTCTGAGGGCGGCGCGCAGATATCCCATCGCGCGGCCCAGCGGGTCATAACGCGTCAGATCAGCCTCCGGCGGGTAAGGCGCGTCGTCGGGCGTGTGGTATTCGCCCAGTTTCGATTTGAGGTGACAGTTGAAGACCGTGATCACCTGCGCGCCCACGGGAATGCGCACCTTGAGAATGGGGCGGGATATGCGGCGCAGAACGTAGTGACCCGCGTCTGTCGGCTCCAGCCCGCGCAGGGGTTGGAACGGGATGCGCAGCGGCTCGGCCAGGTCTTGGATAATCTCTGGTGGGCCGTGGAACCCAAAGCGCGACAGGATCGCAACCCCGGGCCGACGCTGACCCGGCTCGCCCGTGTCGGCGGCATTGGGCGCGAAGGCCAGCGCGGCCTCCGTGTAGGGCTCCACTTTCAGCTTTCGAAAGATCGCTTTGCGGTGGTAGCGCTTGGATTTGTCGGGCACAGAAGCGGCGTTGAGCGTGTCGGCGCGCTCGGAGGCTTCATCGATCACGGCGCGTAATGCGTCTTCTTCAAAAATTTCTTGGAACCCCACGATGTCGGCGTTCATGGTCAGCAGTTGGTCGGCCATCCAATCGAGTTTCCAGGCGAATTCCTCGGGCGTGTAGATCTGGAATTTGTAGTATTCCTTCTCCGCCCCGATCAGGTTTTTGACATTGAAACTGGCAATGGTGAATTGGGTCATGATGCGTCCTTGAGGGCACGGGCGAACAGGGGGGCATCCACATTGCCGCCCGAGATGGTGCAGATCACGGCATCGCCTTCGATCTCGTCCGCATGGAAAAGCGCGGCGGCCACGGCGACCGCGCCTCCAGGTTCGGCCACAAGCTTTAAACGCTGAAATATCAGTGCCATGGCGCGCAAAGCTTCATCTTCCGTGATGACAATACCGGGACCCACGAGGCGTTTGAGGATTGGAAACGTGATCTGCCCCGGTGCGGGTGTCAGAATCGCGTCGCAGATATTGCCGGAGGTCTGGGCGTTGGTTTCAATCCTGCCCGTTTGCAGCGAGCGGGTGACGTCGTCAAATCCCTGCGGCTCGCAGGGGCGCACGCGCAGGCCCGGCGCGTCAGCGTCCAGTGCGAGCGCGATGCCGGATGTAAATCCACCCCCGCCGCAGCAGACCAGAACATCGCCCTCAGTGATCCCAAGGGCCTGTGCATCCTCGGCAATTTCCAGCCCGCAGGTGCCTTGACCGGCGATGACCTGAGGGTCGTCATAGGGCTTGATCAGCGTCATGCCGCGGTCTTTTTGAACCTGGTCCCCCAGCGCCTCTCGGCTTTCGCCGTTTGGGCGGTCATAAAGGATCACCTCCGCGCCCAAGGCGCGGGTGTTGTCGATCTTCAGCTGCGGCGCATCATTCGGCATGATGATCACCGCGGCGACGCCGAACTCCGCCGCCGCCCGGGCCACGCCCTGGGCGTGGTTGCCGCTTGAAAAGGCCAGAACACCTTTGGCGCGGGCCGCCTCATCCAGCGCCGAGATGGCCGCCCGCGCGCCGCGATACTTGAAGCTGCCAGTGTGTTGCACACATTCGGGTTTCACAAATAATGTGCGACCTGCGATTTCGTCCAGAAAAGGCGAGGTCATCAGCGGCGTGCGCACTGCGTGACCGTCAAGCCGAGTGGCAGCGGCGCGGATCATGTCTATGTGGGTCATGGGCGGCTCAGAAGGGTGTGAATGGCGCGTACAGCCTCGGGCTCATCCAGGAACGGAACGTGGCCGCGATCGGGCACGATGGCGGTGATCATATCAGGGCGGCGAGCTTGCATTTTTTCCAGCGTTTCCTGCGCGAAAAGGTCCGAATTGGCGCCTCTGATCGTGGCGAGTGGTAGGTCTTTCATCCCGTCGAAAAGCTGCCAAAGATCCGGCGCCTCACCAACGCCTGCCTGCCCGATAAGTGCATCGCGCAGGCGCGGATCGTAGCGCAGTTTCAGCCCGCCCTTGACCTCTTCCCACATGAAATCAGCCGCCTCGCGCCAGCGTGTCAAGGGCACACCCGGGAAATCCTGCCCAAGGCCTGTGGCCAGGGCTGTTGCGGCCTCATTCAGATCCGCGAAGGGCGGGGTTTTGCCCACGTAATCCATAATCCGCGCGATACCGTCGTCGGTCACTTCGGGGCCGATATCGTTGAGGACAACGCGCGCAAGGCGACCGGGATGGGCAACAGAAAGTGCCATGGCAATCAGCCCGCCACGGGAGGTGCCGATGAGAGTGGTTTTGGCAATATCCAGGTGATTGAGCAGGTCAATGGCGTCTTCGCCTTCGCGCATGATGTTGTAGCTCATGAAATCCGCCGGGTGATCCGAGTTTCCTCGTCCCCGGTAATCCATGCAGATCACGCGATATGCGCGCAGATGCGGCACCAGATATGCGAAGTCGCGGCTGTTTCGGGTGAGGCCTGCGAGGCAGAGGATTGATTCTCCGCTGCCTTGATCGGTGTAGTGAAGTCGCACACCGTCCGAGGTGATGAAATCAGGCATTAGCGATGTCCGGGATCGTGGTCAGATCGGACAGCACTTGATCGGGCCGGGCGGGCAGGCGGTCCATTGGTTCGCCCGCGCGGTTGACCCAGACTGTATGGAACCCGTAGGCAGCTGCAGCCGCCGCATCCCAGCCGTTGGAGCTGACGAAAAGCACATCCTGTTTGGCACAGGAAAAGCGTTCAGTGACCAAGTCGTAGACCACGCTGGCGGGTTTGAAGATGCCGACGCTTTCGACGGACAGCGTGTCGTCGAGCACTTCGCCAATGCCTGCTGATTGCACGGCACCGTTCAGCATATCTGGCGATCCATTGGACAGGATGGCTGTGTTTTTTCCGCTGTTTTTCAGATTCTTGAGCATATCCGGCACTTCCGGAAAGGCATCCAGCTCCCAATAGAGCTGGAGCAGGCGGTCACGCAGGCCGGTGTCATGTCCGAGCCCTTCTGCCTCCAGCGCCCAGTCGAGACCGTTCTGCGTGACCTCCCAGAAATTTGTATGCGTGCCCATCACGGCGCGCAGCCATGTGTATTGCAACTGCTTGAGGCGCCAATGATTGGCAATGGCGGGCCATTTTTCCGCGAACGCCTCACGCCCAGGCTCTGTGGCGGCGTTGCGGGCGGCGGCGGCCACGTCGAAAAGTGTGCCATAGGCGTCAAAAATACAGGTGGTAATCGACATCACTCCCTCCCTTCGTCGGCTCAAAGTGGCATGGGTGGCCAAGAGTGGAAAGGAAAGAATGCGTGCCTCCGGCGGGAGTATTTGGTGCCAAAAAGAAGCCCAAGACCCTGGGGCGTCTTTCTGGGGTCAATGTGCCGGGATAGGCCAGGGGATGCTTGGCGCTGAGCTGGCCCTCGTTTATGTCGTGCGCAGCAAAACGGCACCTTTGCGCCCGGCCGTCATCACCGCATCATGGGCGGCGGCGCAATCTTCAAAATCGTAAATCTGATCAATGCGAGGGATGAGGCCGCCCGATGAAAGTGCCGCGTGCAACTGCTTTATGGCATGTTTGCGCGCTGGTGGGGGCAGAATATAGATCAAGGTGATGTCGATTTTAACGGCTTTGAATAGCATCGGGCCGAAAGGCAGTTCGGGCGTCATGGATTTGCCGGACCCGAAGGTGGCGATGGTGCCCAAGGGGCGCATGACCTCTGCCAGGAGAGATGCGTTTTGGCCAAACTCCACCTCGACGGCGCGATCAATGCCGTGTCCGCGTGTGGCCCCCATGATCTTGTCGGATAGATCAGGATCCGAATAGTCAAAGACATGCTCGGCACCCGCGCGGCGGACATCATCGATGGCCTCCGCCGAGCAGGTTGCGATCACGTTCGCCTCGCCCCATGCAGCAAGTTGCACCGCATTGTGACCCACCGCACCGGCCCCACCGCTGATCAGCAAGGTCTGTCCTGCCACCTCACCGCCGCCAAAGACGGTTTGGGCTGCGGTCAGACCGGGGATGCCCAAGGTTGCGCCGGTTTCGTCACTTACACTGTCCGGCAAAAGGACGGTTTGATCCGCAGGCAGGCTGATCACCTCTGCTGCCGTGCCGTGGGCGCGTTGCCATTGGCCGTTGAACACCCATACACGATCACCGATGCGCGCGGTGTCCACACCCTCACCCACGGCCTCAATCACGCCGGCCCCGTCGGAATGTGGGATGGTTTGAGGGAATGGCGGCTTTGTTACGCCCGGACGCAGGCCGGCGCGGGCCTTGGCATCAGAGGGGTTGACGCCGGACAGGCTGAGCCGCACACGCACCTCTCCGGGACCCGGTTGCGGCGTTTCGACGTCTTGAAGGGAAAGAACCTCATCGGCTGCGCCAAATCTGTCATAACAGATGGCGCGCATCAGCTGGCCTTTCGATCAAAATCAGCGGTTGGTCTTGCGCAGTCGGATCACAACGTCAACGCTGGCAATCTCCGCACCTTCGGGTGCAGCGGGGATGCGCGTGATCTCAAGCTCTTCTGCGGGGGCGTCCGTCAGGACCTGATCGTCCTCCCAGAAGAAGTGAGGGTGATCATGCGTGTTGGTGTCGAAATAGCTTTTCGACCCTTCCACAGTCACTTCTTGAACAAGGCCTGCGTCGCAAAACGCTCGCACAGTGTTATACACGGTCGCAAGCGACACTGCTTCGCCCTGAGCCTGCGCGGACGCAAATAGGCTTTCAGCTGTGAAGTGTCGGTGCTTGCCATCTCCAACCAGCAAAGCGGCAAGCGCCACCCGTTGGCGGGTCGGTCTGAGATCGGCCGATCCCAACCATTTGGTAGACCGTTCCAGGGCCGGCCGAGAGATTGCGTGCGTGTCTGTCATGATGCGTTCCTTGCAATAGTGGTATATAGGGCGTCTGCCTGCCTGATTTCAATCATAAAACACGCGTGCGCGCGGGTCTGTCGCGATGCATTGATCGTCTTGAATGGCTTGCATGGGGCTTTGCCACGGTGCTAGAGGGGCCGGTGAACGGGGAAATAGACCGAAGGCAGCTCGTGCACGTGCAGGTCGAGCACGCTGTCGTGCCGCTCTTCCAGTACTACATCCAGGACCGCCAGCTCACGGCCGTGGCGCGGAACGCCCAACGCGTCTACGCCCTCCTGAAAGAACGGTACGTCGGCCGGCTGG
>JBCCCZ010000061.1:0-16014 GCA_039033255.1 Pseudomonadota bacterium | reverse complement strand
CGGGCGACCCCACCGGCGTGATCTCATAAAGCGCCGTCACCGAATGGCCCGCGCCGATGTCGCCGGCATCCACCTTGTCATTGTTGAAATCCTCACGATTGAGCGCGCGGGTTTCATAGCCAATGAGGCGGTATTCGGCGATCTGGGCGGGGTTGAACTCCACCTGGATCTTCACGTCGTTCGCGATGGGGAAGAGCGCACCGGTGAACTGGTCGACGAGCACCTTCTGCGCCTCGCTCAGCGTGTCGATATAGGACGCCTGCCCGTTGCCGTTCTGCGCGAGCGCCTGCATCGTGGCATCATCCAGGTTGCCGCGACCGAAACCCATGACGGACAGATATGTGCCGCTGTCGCGCTTGTCGGCGATGAAGTCTTTCAGCGCCTCAGGGTCGCTAAGCCCCACATTGAAATCGCCATCGGTGGCAAGGATCACGCGGGTCACTTCACCCTCCTCAGCCATACCTTCGGCCACTGCATAAGCCTGCCGCAACCCGGCTTGCCCGGCGGTCGACCCACCGGCCTGCAAGTTGTCCATCGCCGCCAAAATTGCGGCTCGGTTGGTGGCAGGGGTGGCCTCAAGCACCTGCCCCGCACTGCCTGCATAGGTGACGATGGCCACCTGATCCTGCTCGGTCAATTCCGGCAGCATCAGTGCGAGGCTTTGCTTCAGCAAGGGCAGCTTGTCCGGCGAATTCATCGACCCCGACGTGTCAATCAGGAACACCAGATTGAGCGGCGGGCGATCCTCAACGGCCGGCTCCTGCCCCTGAATGGCAATGTGCAGGATCTGCGTATCCGGGTTCCACGGCGTGTCCGCCACCGTCACCGTCGGGCGGAACGGGGCATCGCCTTCGGGCGCGGGATAGGCATATGGGAAATAATTCACCATCTCCTCAATACGCACGGCACCCAACGGGGGAAGCTGGCCGTTCGTCAGCGAAGACCGGATGACCGAGTAAGACGCGGTATCGACATCAATTGAGAACGTGGAAACCGGTTCCTCCAGCGTCACCTTCAGCGGGTTTTGATCAGCATCGGGGAACGCTTCCGTATTGCTTTCCGGTTGGATGATGATCGGCTCAGGCAGAACCATGCGGGAATAGGCATCGCCTTGCGCCGAAACGGCAGGCGCGCCTTGCACCATGGGTTCGGCCATCAACATAGGCGCGTCTTCCGTGGCCAGTTCCGCATCAGTCGACACAATCGCCTCTTCCGCACGTTCACGTTTGGCAGATGTAGGTGCGGATTCCTGAGCAGTGTAACCCACCTCAAACACCTCTGGCGCCTGGCTCCAATCCGGGATCACGGCCACAAGACCAAGGGCCACAAATGCGGTGCTGGCTGTCAACGCCCCGCGCGTAGTCATTGCATTCAACATGTTTCGAACTCCTCTGATAAAGCCCGTTTTCGGGCGATCAGAGGTAAGACGCGCCTCATCGGTCGATCCTTGGAGGTTTTCGAAATTTTTTTGCGCCATGGCCAAATTCGACGCTTTTCGCGCCGCATCGGGCGCGGGCGTCGCGGTGTTCATGGCGTGTTTCAGGTCGTCAAACTCGTCGGTCATACCTGATCCTCTCTCTCGCGCAGGGCGCGCAGATGTTTCTTCGCCTCACTGACCCGCCAGCTGATGGTGCCTTCGGAGACGCCAAGAATTTCGGCGGCGTCTGCATGGGTGACATCATCCAGCACCAGGGCCAGCGTGTCGCGCAGATCATCAGACAGGGCGCGCATCGCTTGGGTTAACCAATCGACCGCCTCTGCGGTGTCCGCATCTGTCGCGCGTCGGTTTACCTCCCAGTCGCCCCAGCCTTGCGCGTTCTTGGCGTGGGTCGCTGCGCGGCGCCGGCGATCATGGGCAGCATTCACCACCACGCGCCAAAGCCATGTTGTCAGCCGTGCATCACCCCGAAAACCCTGCAATTTGGCAGGCAGCGCGGCGCAGACATCTTGGGTTAAATCCTCCGCCTCTGCCCGGTCACCGGTCAGGCGAAAGGCCAGACGAAAGATACCGTCATACTGCCGTTCCAGCAGCAGGGCGAAGGCCGCCCCATCGCCACCAGCCGCCGCACGGGCGAGGCTTTCATTGGAAGGTTCCATGCGCATCACGGTGATAGGACGCGCGCCAGAGGTCAATCCTTGGCGGATGCGCGAAATTTTTTTCGCAAGGCCGTAGGGTGGGGTTTCACCCCACCATGCGTCACACCGACATGCAGATGTATTTCATCTCAAGGAATTCATCGAGGCCATGATGACTGCCCTCGCGGCCAAGGCCCGATTGCTTTACGCCACCAAACGGCGCCACCTCGGTCGAAATGATGCCGGTGTTCACACCCACGATGCCGTATTCCAGCGCCTCGGCCACCTTGTACACACGGCTCAGATCCTTGGCGTAGAAATAGCTGGCCAGACCAAAGATCGTGTCATTGGCCATCTCAATGACCGCATCCTCATCTTCAAACTTAAAGAGCGGGGCAAGCGGGCCGAATGTTTCATCGTGGCTGACCATCATGTCCTGCGTCACATCCGTGAGGATCGTCGGCGGCAGGAAATACCCCGTGCCCTCAACCGGCCCTGTGCCGCCCATCATGACCTTCGCACCCTTGGAGGTGGCATCGGCCACATGTTCCTGCACCTTGTCGATGGCGGCGGAATTGATCAGCGGGCCAAGCGTGGTGCCCTCTTCCAGACCATCGCCGATTTTCAGCGCAGAGACAGCCTTGTGCAGCTTCTCGGCAAACTCATCATACACGCCCGCCTGCACGTAAATGCGGTTGGCGCACACGCAGGTTTGCCCATTGTTGCGGAACTTGCACATGATCGCGCCTTCCACGGCTGCGTCGATATCGGCATCATCAAAGACGATGAACGGCGCGTTGCCGCCCAATTCCATCGCGCATTTCAGCACCTGATCGGCGGCCTGACGCAGCAGGATCCGACCCACTTGGGTGGAGCCTGTGAACGTAAGCTTGCGCACGGCCGGATTTTCGCAAAATTCCTTGCCGACCTCAGATTCAGCCGTCGAGGTGACGATGTTCAACACACCCTTGGGGATGCCCGCGCGTTCGGCCAACACACCCAGAACTGTGGCCGACAACGGCGTCTCGCCCGCCGGTTTGCCCACGAAAGTGCATCCTGCGGCCAACGCCGGTGCGGCTTTGCGGGTTATCATCGCATTGGGGAAATTCCACGGCGTGATCGACGCCACAACGCCAATCGGCTGCTTGATCACGGTGATGCGCTTGTCACGCTGATGGCCGGGGATCGTCTCCCCGTAGATGCGCTTGGCCTCTTCGGCGAAAAACTCGATGAAGGACGCACCATAGACAATCTCTCCCTTCGCCTCGGCCAGCGGTTTGCCCTGTTCGGCGGTCAGGATCGTGGCCAGATCATCTGCGTGTTCCAGCATCATTTCATACCACTTGCGCAGCACTGTCGCGCGTTCCTTGCCGGTCCAGGAGGCCCAATCCTTCTGCGCCTCTGCTGCGGCGGCGATGGCATCGGCGACCTGCGCCCGGCTCATATCGGCGACATTGGCGATCACGTCGCCACGTGCTGGATTCACCACCTCGAACGTGCCCTGATCGCCGTCCATTAATGTCCCGTTGACATAGGCCGCCTCCACCAGAAGCGAGGGGTCCTTCAACAAAGACTTCAGATCAGTCGTGGCATCGAGCATGGCAACCTCCCAGGAACAAACTGCGCGCAAAAAACTGCTCATGCCAAAGCATTTCAGCAGGGAAATGTCTAGGGTCGGGCGCGCCCTTCCCCGGCTTCATCTTTCCAAAAATACTCAATTTCCCGCCGATCAGTCAGGTGCCAGCATGTATCCTTCACCACGCACCGTCTGCAAATAGCGCGGTTGCTTGGGGTCGGCCTCAATCTTGCGGCGCAGGCGCGTGATTTGCACATCGACCGCGCGTTCCTGCGCCTGCCCCTTGTCGCGGCCAAGCTCCTCCACCAGAGTGGTGCGGCTGACGGGTTCGCGCAGATGTTCCGCGAAGATGCGCATCAGTTGCACCTCGGTCGCGGTCAGCCGCACGGGCGCGTCGCCATTCACAAGTTCCGAGCGTTCGATGTCAAACCGTACCTGCCCCATCTGCAACACCTTGGGTGCAACAGCCTCCATCTCAGTGGCGGGCATGCGGCGCAGAATGGCGTTAATGCGCAGCAAAAGCTCCTTGGGTTCAAATGGCTTGGCGAGGTAGTCATCCGCGCCGGCCTCCAGCCCCTTGATGCGATCTTCGGCCTCATTCTTGGCGGTCAGCAACAGGATGGGCGTGGTGATTGTTTCGCGCAACGCACCGGTCAGCGCTATCCCGTCTTCACCCGGCATCATCACATCCAGCACGATGAAATCAAACTCCAACCCCGATAGGATCTTGCGCGCATGGACAGCATCCCGCGCGACCGAGACAAGAAAGCCGTGGCGCATCAGGAACTTCTTCAAAAGCTCCCGGATTCTTTCGTCGTCATCGACGATCAGCAAATGCGGATCAGGCTCGTTCATGGGTCTTGCTCTCCAATGGCGACGTATTTACGCCGAAGGTCCGGCTCCATCATGGCTTCTAGCACTTTGCGAAATCCCGCAACAGCCTCCGGGCCTGCGGCACGATAGGCCTCTTGCATGCGGGCACGTTGCGCGTCACTGAGCTGACGTTCCAGCCGCGCGCCTTCTTCAGTCAGGCGCAGATGGCGTTCGCGTTTGTCGCTTTCGCCCACGCGGCTTTCGACCAGCCCATCGGCGATCAGGGTGCGCAACACGCGGTTGAGCGATTGTTTCGTCACGCCCAGAATGCCGAGCAGGTTGTTCACGGTGGTGCTGGGGCTGCGGGCGATGAAATGGATGGCGCGGTGATGGGCGCGGCCATAGGCCATGGTTTCCAAAATGCGGTCAGGATCACGGGTGAACCCGCGATAGGCGAAAAACATCGCCTCGATCCCTTGTCGCACCTGTTCATCAGAAAGGTATTGCGACGCGCCTTCTAACCGGGCCTCCCCCATTGGATCTATCCTGTCCTGAGCTTCGCCTCGACAATACGTCAGCTTTGTTGACATTCCAATATCAAACTGATAGCGATTCTTAGTTTTGACGCAATATTATGTCCGATACGGACGTAATTTGCGCAATATTCATAAAGCGGCCTGGAAGCGCGAACAGAAGAGGAGTTGGGTATGGCGGGCTATGACAATCGTGACGGATTGATCTGGATGGACGGTCAGATGACGGATTGGTGCAATGCCAATGTGCATATCCTGACCCATGCGATGCACTATGCCAGTTCCGTTTTTGAAGGGGAGCGGGCCTATAATGGCAAGATCTTCAAAAGTCGCGAACATTCCGAACGGCTGCATTTTTCGGCCGGAGAGCTGGATTTCGAACTGCCCTACAGCGTGGATGAAATCGAAGCCGCAAAGGTGCAGGTCTTGGCCGAAAACGGGCTCACAGATGCCTATGTGCGCGCTGTGGCCTGGCGGGGCGCGGGCGAGGACATGGGAGTTGCCAGCGCGCGCAACCCTGTGCGCATGGCAATCGCGGCCTGGGAATGGGGTGCCTATTACGGGGATGCCAAGATGAAGGGCGCCAAGCTCGACATCGCGAAATGGAAACGCCCAAGCCCGGAAACGATCCCCTGCAAGGCCAAGGCTGCGGGGCTTTACATGATCTGCACGCTTTCCAAGCATGAGGCAGAGGCGAAGGGATGTTCAGACGCAATGATGTTTGACTATCGCGGCTATGTAGCCGAAGCGACGGGTGCCAACATCTTTTTCGTGCAGGATGGAGAAGTGCACACGCCAAAGCCCGATTGCTTCCTGAATGGTCTCACGCGGCAGACCGTCATTGGCATGCTGGAAGATCGGCAGATCAAGGTCCATGAGCGCCATATCGAGCCGGGTGAGCTAGAAGGATTTCAGCAGTGCTGGCTGACCGGCACCGCGGCCGAGGTCACGCCGGTTGGACAAATCGGAGACTACAATTTCGAAGTGGGTGCCATGGCCCGTGACATCGCCAAATCCTACGAAGAGCTGGTACGCGCCTGAGATCAAGCACCGCTGAGTGACACCTGTCGAGGAGGCATTTTTCAAAAAAAAATGTCGCCAACGCTGGTGGGCGAGGTCTTTGAAAAGATGTCGCGGGTCTTCAGTTTTTATGGCGCTATTCTATCCTGCAGGGTGCCCTGACATCTGGTGGGCAGGCTTTCGTGATCTCTTCGGCGATCAATGCCTTTTTGAGAGGTTTGGTGAGGAAGGCGTCAAGGCCCGCAGCTAGAATATCCTCCTTGTCGCCGCCCATTGCGTGGGCCGTCATGGCCACCACCGGCACGGCATGACCGGTCTGGGCCTGAATGTCCTTGATGCGCCGCGTCGCTTCTTTTCCGTCCATTTCGGGCATGGAAATGTCCATGAATACAATATCAGGGTCGATGCGTTCGTAAAGATCAACCGCCTCAACGCCGTTGGTGGCGAATTCCAGATCGATGTCTAGATCCTTGACCATCTTGCTGAACACCAATCGATTGGTGCGGTTGTCATCGGCAGCCAAAACGCGCATTTGCCGGTGCGTTGACCCATTGGGTGAAGGCTGATTAGGCTCGACCGTGGATGCGATGAAACCTGTGCTGGGGGCTTCACAAACGGTCGGGGCCTCCGTCGCGGGCGTCTTAACCGGGTCAACCGTTCTTTCGCTTGAGAACGTTACGTTCAGACTTTGGGGCGGATCGCGTGTTGGCCGGTCGGCCTGTGATGTGTCCGCGCTTGAGTTCGAAGGTCCGGGCCGCTGCACCTCGACTGTCGTTGGGAATGTCGCAACCCTTTCAGGGTCCTCGATCAAGGCTGCATCGGTTTCGAGATTTTCCGTGCGCATCCCCTCGGGTGACACGACCGCCGATTCAACAACCGCTACGTCGCCTGCGTGTGGCACTGTGCCAGCATCGTCGCCTTCCGATCCGCCCGCTTGCTGCGCCAAATCAGGCGGACCCTGTTCCGGCTGATTTGCTTCCGGGACATGCAGCCAGTCCTTTCGATCACTATCCGAAACTTCGGGCGGGTCATCGGGAAGAGTGCGCCCGCGACCCGAGGAAAACATGGGCATTGCGCTGATCGCACCTTCGTCAACCACGGCAATCGCGCTGTCTTCTTCAATCGCCACAGAACTGCCCTCAGGCACGTCCAACGCACTCACAATCTCCTGTGCTCGCGCCGAGCTGGTCCGCTGAGTGCAGGTTTGCAGCGCTGACAGGAACGCATCCCGTTGCAAAGGCCAGGCCAGCACCTCTTCCACAAGATGGCGGGCCGGTTCGTTCTGGGTTTTGGCGGGATGCGGGCTCATGATCATGACCGGGACGCCATGACCGGCCTCCAACAGCGCTTCGGCCAGTTCGAACCCGTCCATTTCCGCCATTACATGTGCGCTCAGAACCAGATCAATACCCGCTCCGCCTTTCAACACAGATAGGGCCTCAGCCCCACTTTCGGCAAAGCTGACGGAGAGGTTGGACGCCTCCAGCTTACGTTCCAAGATGGTGCGGTTCGCCAATTGAGGATCCACCACAAGCACGGAACGCAGCCCCTCCGGCAGGCGCAGAAGATCGGTGTCCACCTCATCGACCTGAGGCAACGTAACGCTGAACCCGAAGGTGGAGCCCACGCCCTCTTCCGATTCCACCCACATTTTGCCGCCCATCAGCCCGACCAACCGTTCGGTGATGGCAAGGCCCAGCCCTGTGCCTTCGAACTTGCGATTGCGGGCATCGTCCACTTGGTTGAATTCCCCAAAGACGTGACGCACTTTTTCGGCCGGGATGCCGATGCCGGTGTCCTGAATGGAAATGTGCAAATCGGTGGTCAGACCGTCCGGCGTAGGAACCCCCGTGACGCGCAGGATCACATGGCCTTTTTCCGTGAATTTGACCGCGTTTCCCAGAAGGTTGGTCAGCACCTGACGGATGCGGCCCGCATCGCCCACATAACGGCGCGGCAGAAAGAGATCGAAATCTACCAGTAGATCGATCCCCTTGTCACGGCTGTTGACTTGCATCAGCGTGACCAGTTCCTGGGTGCATTGTTCGAGGTCAAATTCCTCTTCAATCAGCACCAGTTTGCCCGCCTCGATCTTGGAGAAATCGAGCACGTCGTTGATGATGACCAAAAGCGCCTCACCGGAGTTTTTGATCGTTTCTGCGTAAAGCTGCTGTTCTTCGGACATGCCCGTGTCAAAGAGCAGTTCCGCCATGCCCACGATGCCGTTCATGGGCGTGCGTATTTCGTGGCTCATGTTGGCAAGGAAGGACGATTTGGCATTGTTGGCTGCCTCGGCCTCCACTTTCGCGCCCTTGAGGCGTTTTTCATACCGCACCGTGTCGGTGATGCGCAGGGCAAGGCACACCACATCTCCGCTGGGCCCGCGCTGATCGACCAGCTTGATGTATTCGTCATTCCACAGCCGAACCACCATCGGGTCAGGCGACGGGCTTTGCCAGCGGTCCAGCATCATTTCCCGCCATTCCATCGGGCGATGCTGAGCAGTGTCGACAATTCCTTCCTCCGTCACCAGTTGCAGAATTTCGACGTAGGAAATGCCGGGCTTCACATCCTCCAGCCCACCAAAGGCAGACACCCAGGCGCTGTTGGCGGCGACCATGCGGCTGTCGGCATCAAAGACTGCAAACCCATCCTCAATCGTGTTGATCGAATGCCAAAGGCGCCGTTCGAGGATTTCGACCTTTTCGGTGGCAACGGTAAGATCGGATTTGACGCGCGCGTTTTCGTCTTGAACGGTTTTCACGACCGCGCGGGTTTCATGAATTTCCTCGCTCAGCGCGAGCGCATGCTTGCCCAGCTTGCGGTTGGCGGCGGACAATTCCGCCTGTTTTTGCTCCAAAAGCCGCTCCGCCGCCAAACGGGCCCTGCGTTCTTCCGCCAGCTTGTTTGCGAGGGTCATGCCCGTTCTCCGACGCGAACCAATCCTTGGTGAATGGATAGTCGGATCATGCTGAATATCTTCTTAATTTAACCCCCTGCGCATTCGGGTTTCTTGCAAGTGACCGGGTCGAAAGGGGAATCGTTGTCTGCAACCCGGGTGCATGGCACGATGAAACCGCATGACAAGGAGGTTTCCATGCTCCGCCCGATCCTATCCGCGCTCTTTATGATCACTTTTGCTGGCCTGGCTATGGCGCAGTCAGCGTCGCAATCACCTGTTCCCGAAAGGCGAGAAGTGGTGACGCTCAGAACCGATTTCTTCGGTGCGGATATCAACCCGATCTTTGATACGACGATCAAGGCATGCCGGGCGGCCTGCATGGCCACGTCGGACTGTCAGGCCTACACTTTCAACACTGAAAAGAACGCCTGTTTCCTGAAATCAGACGTGTTGGAGGTGCAATCGTTTGACGGGGCCACCTCCGCAGAGATGTTCAACACCGACCCGCGCGTTCTGGCGCAGGCCGGTGCGCGGGCGGGCGATCTGGGCTTTTTGCGGCAGGGCGATTTCGACACCATTCGCGGGCTGGCGCTGAACATCGGATCGCGCCATCCGGGCGGACAATGGGGTGTCGATCAGATGCTGGAGGCCGCGCGCAATGAGATCGCGCAGGGCGATTACCTCAACGCGATGCGCTGGACGGGCGCAGTTGTGGCGCGCTCAGATGCCGCCGATCAGTGGGCGGAATATGCGCGCCTCTCCATGCTGATCGAGACGCAGAACACCTCCGATAAGAAACTCTATGGCCAGCAGGCGTTTGAGGCTGCCGCCAATGCCTATCTGCGCGCGGCAAATGACGGGATGCGCGTGACGGCTTTGATGGAAATGGCGCCCGCTTTGGAACGCATCGGGCGCGGCCGGGATATGGTGAGCGCGCTCAGGCTGGCCGAGGGCATTCAGCCCCGCGCCGACGTGCTGAGCGCGCTGGAAGGGGCCGTGGCCAAGTACGGCTTCCGCATCACGGAACACCGCGCCGACAATGAAAGCGTCGCCCCTCGAATCTGCGCAGAGTTTTCCGAGCCTTTGATCAAAGGCGGCACCGATTACACGCCGTTCGTGCAGTTGCCCAGTGCTGGCATGGTGGTGGAACCGGATGGTCGCCAACTTTGCATCGACGGGGTGCAGCATGGGGAACGCTACATAGTGATTTTCCGTAAGGGGCTACCTGCCGCCAGCGGCGAAACCCTGATCAAGGATGTGGAGATTGCGCTTTATGTGCGGGATCGCTCGCCGTCCGTTGCCTTCCCGGGCCGGGCTTATGTGCTTCCCAAATCGGCCGAGGCCGCGCTGCCATTGGAGAGTGTGAACCTTGATGAGGTTGATTTGCAACTGATGCGGATGAGCGATCGCAACCTGCTGCGCACGCTGCAGGATGATCTCTTCGGTCGCCCGCTTGATCATTGGGCGGCAGAGCGGTTCAGCAATGATCTGGCCGAAGAGGTCTGGCGCGGTGTCGGAAAGGTGCAGAATGCGCTCAACCAGACCATGACAACGCGCCTGCCTTTGGGCGATATTCTCAAGGGTCAACCACCCGGTATCTATGCGCTGACCGCCCGCGTGCCGGGCGAAGATATCTATGACAGTGAGGGCGCGACCCAATGGTTTGTCCTGTCCGATCTCGGGCTGACGACGCTCAAGGGCAATGACGGGCTGCACGTCTTCGTGAAATCGCTTGGTACTGCGGCCGCATTGGAAGGCGTGACTCTCACCCTCTTGTCGCGCGCTAATGATGAGTTGGGCCGCGCGACCACCGATGCCATGGGGCACGCCCGCTTTGATCCCGGGCTGATACGCGGCACCGCAGGTGCCGCCCCCGCCCTCGTGATCGCCGAGCGAAGCGAGGCGGATCTGGCCTTCCTGTCGCTCACCGATCCCGCCTTTGATCTGTCAGACCGCGGCGTGGAAGGCCGCCCCTCCGCCCCGCCCGTCGACGTGTTCCTCACGACCGATCGCGGGGCGTACCGTGCAGGCGAAGTGATCTATGCCACGGCTCTGGCCCGTGATGCGCTGTCAGACGCGATCACCGGCCTCCCCCTCACCGCCATTCTGCGCCGCCCCGATGGGGTGGAATATTCGCGCCATCTGTCATCCGAGGATCGCGCGGGCGGGCATGTGTTTGAAATGCCTGTCGCCGCTTCCGCGCCGCGCGGGGCATGGACGCTGGACATCAAGGCCGATCCGGACGCGCCCGTGCTCGCAAGCCAAAGCGTGCTGGTGGAGGATTTCCTGCCCGAGCGGATTGATTTTGACCTGACCCTGCCTGACGCGCCTTTGCGCCCGGGCGACACGGCACCGCTTACTGTTGACGCGCGATATCTGTTCGGTGCGCCGGGTGCGGGTTTGGTGGCGGATGGCCTTGTGCGCCTGAACCCCAAACGCGCGTTGGAAAATTTCCCGCGCTACCAGTTCGGCCTCTTTGATGAACGCGCCCGGTCGGTCAGCGACTATGTTGAAGGCGGCACCACGGGCAGTGACGGTCAGATCGTGCTGAATGTTCCCATCCCCAAAACCGCCGCCACAGACCGGCCCTATGAGGCACGCGTGACCGTCAGCGTGCGCGAAGGTTCCGGCCGCCCGGTCGAGCGCGAGGTGACACGCATGCTCGCGCCCGCAGGGCCCATGATCGGGATCAAGCCGGTCTTTGATGATGTGGTTCCACAAGGCACGGAAGCCGAATTTGACGTGATCGCGATTGGTCCCGATCTGGCACAGGTGGACATGGCGGTGAAATGGACAGTGAACCGCATCCAGACGCGCTATCAATGGTATGAAGAATACGGCAACTGGAATTGGGAGCCGATCACGACCCGCACCCGGGTAGAGACCGGAACAGCGCAGCTTGGTGCCGATCCTCTGACGCTCTCGGGACCGGTGGATTGGGGCCGTTATGAGTTGGTGGTGGAACGTGAAGGCGGGGCCTATGTGGGTTCATCTGCTGAATTCTACGCCGGGTGGTATGCACCTTCCGACGCCTCAAGCACGCCAGACACGCTTGAGCTGTCGCTCGACCAGCCAGACTACCGCCCCGGCGACACCGCGCAACTGCGGATCGTGCCGCGCTATGCAGGCACTGCTCTGATCACCGTGATGTCTGATCGCGTGGTGGATATGCAGGCGGTTGAGGTCACTGAGGGCGATAACCTGATCCCTGTTACCGTCACCGAAGACTGGGGCGCAGGCGCTTATGTGACCGCGCAGGTGATCCGCCCCATGGATACGGAAGCGGGCCGCAACCCGGCGCGGTCCTTGGGGCTGGCCTATGCCAAGATCGACCCCGGCGCGCGGCAATTGAACGTCTCCATCAACGCGCCCGACATGTCCGATCCGCGCGGACCGGTGGAGGTTGCCGTGAACGTAGAAGGTTTGGGCGACGGGCAGGGCTTTATCACGCTCGCCGCCGTGGATGTGGGCATTCTGAACCTCACCGGGTTCGACAGCCCCGATCCCTCCGCGCACTACTTTGGCCAGCGTCGCCTGGGAGTTGAAATTCGTGATCTCTATGGTCGCCTGATCGACGGGATGAACGGCGCTCAGGGGCAGGTGCGATCCGGCGGTGATGCCGGTGCCGGATCGGGTTTTGAAAGCCCGCCGCCGCAAGACGAACTGGTCGCCTATTTTACTGGGCCGATTGCCGTGGATGCGGATGGCCGTGCCACCGCAAGCTTCGACATTCCCGATTTCAACGGCACTGTACGGCTGATGGCCGTGGCGTGGTCGGACAAAGGTGTGGGACAAGCCGAAGATGAAATCCTGATCCGCGATCCTGTCGTGGTTACCGCATCCATGCCTCGCTTCTTGGCCCCCGGAGATCAAAGCCGGTTGCTGCTGGAGGTCATCCACGCAGAAGGCCCGGCTGGCCGCATGGGGCTGGATGTCACGACGTCGGGCTTGAGTTTCGTTTCTGACATCCCCTCCGGCCTTGACCTTGGCGCGAGTGAAAAAGCCGTGCTGGCCCTGCCGTTCCGCGCGGGTGATGTGGGCGATCATGACATTCGCGTGGCGCTGACCACGCCAGATGGCAAGCAGTTGGTGAAGGAGGTGACGCTGGGCGTGCGGTCCAATGACCCCGAGGTCGCCACCACGCGCCGCTTCTCTTTGGGCGTGGGCGATACCTTTACGCTGGACAGCAACGTGATAGCCGACCTGCGTCCTGGAACGGGCCGCGCGATCCTGTCTGCTGGCCCGCTCGCGAAACTGAACGCGCCGGGGCTTCTGACAGCGCTGGACCGCTACCCCTATGGCTGCACCGAACAGGTGACATCGCGGGCGATGCCGCTGCTGTACTATGGTGATGTGGCGAACGCGCTGGGTCTGGCCGATGACGATCAGATCCAGACCCGTGTGGATCAGGCCGTGGGTCAAATCCTGACGCGGCAGGCCAGCAACGGGGCCTTTGGGCTTTGGCGGGCCAGCAGCGGGGATTTCTGGCTCGATGCCTACGTGACGGACTTCCTGTCGCGCGCGAAAGCCAAGGGTTATGTGGTGCCGCGGCAGGCGTTCACTCTGGCCATGGACAACCTGCGCAACCGCGTGAACTACGCCCCCGATTTCGACCGGGGCGGGGAGGATGTGGCCTATGCGCTGATGGTGCTGGCGCGGGAAGGCGCGGCGCGGATGGGCGATTTGCGCTACTTCGCGGATGTTAAGGCGAGAAACTTCGCGACGCCCATGGCCCTGGCACAACTGGGCGCGGCACTGGCGAGCTACGGCGACCAAACCCGTGCCGACCGGATGTTCGCCCTGGCGATGGCTCGGATCAATGGGACACCCGGGACGGAGCGCAACCTGTGGCGCGCTGACTACGGCACCAATTTACGTGACCGCGCGGCAGTGCTGACATTGGCGGTGGAGTCCGGCAGCAACGCCGTAGATGCAGATGCGTTGACAGTGGGTATCAGCCAACCGGGTCCGCATCTGTCGACGCAGGAACAGGTCTGGACCCTGCTCGCTGCCCATGCGTTGGTGCGCGATCCGACGCTTGCGGGGCTGACGCTCAATGGCACGCCGCTCGACGGCCCGCTGGTGCAGATGATGGAGGCGGACACCGCCACGCCACAGGCAATCCAGAACAATGGCAACGCGCCCGTCGACATCACGCTTACCACGCTCGGCGTCCCGCAAGTTGCGCCTGATGCTGGAGGCAACGGCTATGCGATTACGCGGCGCTACTACGACATGGATGGGAGCCAAGTTTCGCTGGACGCGGTGCAGACCGGAACGCGGCTCGTGACTGTGCTGACCGTCACGCCCTTTGAGGGTGGTGAGGCGCGGCTGATGATCAATGACCCGCTGCCCGCGGGGCTGGAGATCGACAACCCCAACATCCTGCGCGGCGGTGATATCCGGTCGCTTGACTGGCTCGATACGGCTTTCCCCGAACATACCGAGTTCCGGGCGGACAGGTTCCAGGCAGCGGTGGATTGGCGCAACGATCAGCCCTTCGATCTGGCCTATATCGTGCGGGCCATTTCGCCCGGTGTGTACCACCACCCTGCGGCCTCGGTCGAAGACATGTACCGCCCCGCCTATCGCGCCATCACCGCCACCGGCCAGATGCGCGTGACGGAATAACCATGACGGCCCGGCACATCGCCACAGCGCGTTGGCGCGCGCTGGATCGGGAGGGGCAGGATACCTGCCGCCTCAGTCAAACCGATGACGGCTGGATGTTGGTGGGCCATGCGCAGTTTCGCGATGTGCTGGGGATGGCGTCGCTCAATTACGTGGTGCGCTGTGATCGCGACTGGGTCACGCAAAGCGTCGATCTGGCGGGCCAGCATGAAGGCAGTGAGGTGCGCGCAAAGATGGTGAATGACGGCGGCACGTGGTGGATCGATGACCGGGAACAGACCGACGTGACCGGTGCGATAGATATCGACCTCTCGTTCACGCCTGCCACCAATCTCATGCCCCTGCGGCGGCTGGGCACGGAGGACTTGGCGGTCTCCGCCGCATGGTTTCAGTATCCTTGCGCCAAGTTGGTCCCGCTGGATCAGACCTATGCCCGCACGGGCCTGCGCGATGTGATGAACTACTGCGCCAAGCAAACCGATTTCACCACTGATATCACCGTGGATCCCAGCGGTTTCGTCACGCTCTACCCCGGCTTCTGGGAAGGGGAGGTGACGCATGAGGCTTGACCGCTGGTGTCTCGCGCTTGCCCTTTTGCTTCTGAGCTTTGGTATCGCCCGCGATGCGACAGACCGTTGGATCGCGGCGACCGATCTGCCTGTTCTGCTGACGGACACCTCCGTTGAAGTGCTGGATCGCAATGGGCAATTGCTGCGTCTTTACACAGTGGACGACGGGCGGTGGCGGCTGGCCACGTCTCTGGACGCTGTGGATCCCGGCTATGTCGATATGCTGATCGCCTATGAAGACAAACGGTTTTACCGTCACAATGGCTTGGACCCGCGCGCCATGATGCGGGCGTTGGGTCAGGCGGTTTGGCATGGTGAGGTCGTCTCAGGCGGGTCCACACTTACCATGCAAGTCGCCCGGTTGCTTGAAGATAGCGGCACCGGACGCCTACGGGGCAAGCTGCGGCAAATCCGGGTGGCCCTTGCGCTGGAACGTGCGCTCAGCAAGGACGACATCCTCACCCTCTACCTCGCGCGCGCGCCGTTTGGTGGAAATCTCGAAGGTGTCCGCGCAGCGAGTCTTGCGTGGTTCGGCAAAGAACCAAGGCGCCTGACGCCCGCACAGTCCGCTCTGCTGGTGGCCTTGCCACAAGCACCGGAAGCGAGGCGGCCCGACAAGGGCCGAAGAGCGGCCGAGCTTGCCAGGGATCGCGTACTGGAGCGTATGGTAACCAATGGCACTTTGACCCAAGACACGGCCCGCGCCGCTCTGACCGAACCTGTACCAGTCAACCGCCGAGCATTCCCCGCCCTTGCCCCGCATCTCACTGACCGGGCGAAAACCGAAGACCCCACCCGACTGACCCATCACCTCACTGTCGACGCAAGTCTTCAGGCGCGGATGGAGACACTGGCTCAAACAGCCCTGCGCGGACTGCCCGATGATCTTTCCGT
>JBCCCZ010000060.1:0-16096 GCA_039033255.1 Pseudomonadota bacterium | reverse complement strand
TGGGCGTTGACGGTCTCGATGGGGACGGTCAGGTCAAAGAGTTTCGCACGATCGCGCCCGCGGCCTTCCAGATCGGTGACGAAGAACTGCCCGGACATGCGCATCAGCCCGCCTGATACCAGCAACTGTTCAACGCGCACATCGACCCGCGCGGCGGCGCGTTCGTCAAAGGGCCAGGGTTCGGGGGCAACGGACCGCCCCGTGATCTCGGTCAGGTTGCGCGACAGGCCCAGTGTGACGGCGCGGGTGGGATCGTCGGCCCAGATCGCGCGGGACAGCGACAGGGAGCCGTCGTTTTCCAAGGCGATTTCATCGCCCGTGGCGTAATCGGGCAGGGACACTTCCAGCACTTCGATGGTGCGGAAGGACGTGGAAACCTTTTCGGTGACCTTCACTTCTGGCGCGGTGATCAGGGTGTCGCTGCGGAAACACCCGGAAAGCGCCAAGGCCATCATACTTATAAGGAAAACTCTCATCATCAGCGGCCTAGAATAAGGGAATTTGGATTGCGTTCAATGGTGCGGGCGAGATCACCCAGAGCTTCTGCCGCACGGCGGATTTCGCGCAGCGCACTCGCGGTATCGCGGCCGAAATTTGAATCCTCATCAAAACCCGCCAATGTGCGCTGGGCCTGCCCCAACGTGGCGCGCACGCGCACCAACACGTTGGGCAGGGCGTCGGCGGCTTTTTCGATGGCCGATGCGGCCTCTTGCGCAGAGGCCATGGTGGCGTTGAGGTTTTTCACCGCGCCGCCCTCGCGCAACTCTTTCAGCGCGGCGTCCACTTCGCGCAGGGCACCGGCCAGCGCATCGGGCAATTCTGCGTCGCTTGCATCGCCAAAAAGTTGCGAGGCAGTGCCCAGCACGCTCTCAAGTTCCAGCGCCAGTTGGTCCAGTTTCACAGCCTCGGCATTGGCGGCGATCCGGTCGATGCGTTCCACAACAGAGGGCACACCTGCCACAGAGGCCTCCACGGCCTGCGCGGCTTCGCTGGCCTCGGTGAGGGCGATGTTCAGCGTCTCGACCGTGCCCGCTTGCGTGGCACGGGTCAGGATGTCGGCCAATTCATCCATGGCCTTGTCGGTGGTTTCCGGCAGGCGTTGCAGGGCCTCGGACGCCACAAACCCGCGTGCATCGGCGGCCAGCCCCGTGGCCTGCGCAATCAGGTCTTCGAGGGGCAAGTCACCCACCCTAGCGGCCAGTGTGGTGACTTCTTCGGTAAGCGCTGGCAGGCCCTGCATCGCAGTGTCAAAGCTATCTGCAGCGGCCCCGGCGGTGTCCACGGCGGCCAGGAAACGTTCCACCGCGCGCGCATCGCTCAGCTCTTGCAAAAGTGTGCTGAGGTCAGCGCTGGCGCTTTGTAGATTGCCCACCAGGTCGCTCAGCTCGGCAGGCAGGGCCTGCACTTCGTCTGATCCGATCACGCCGCGCGCATCAGACAAAAGCCCGCGCAACTCGCCCGGCGTTTGCTGAAAATCGTCGCTGGTGACAAAGCCTGTGGCGCTGTCAAGGAAGGCAATGGCGGAGCTGAGCAATTCCTCAACGGGAAGGTTGTTCACGCGGTCCAGAAGGCCTGCAGCAGACCCGCTGACATCGGGCAGATCGCTGGCGGTGACCGGAAAGATCGGGAAGGGGATGGCATCGGTTATGGTGGCCTCAACGGGATCACCCACTTCAAGCAACTCGATCTTCAGTCCGCCGGTGAGGAAGGAGGCGTTCACCAGCCGGGCACGCAGCCCCTGGGCCACGCGGTCCGACAGGAAGGCCAAGGGATCACCGCCAGCTTCCATACCCAGGCGGGCAGGTTTCAATTCCACCGTGGCCAGCAGGCGTACGCGGCCGTCACCGAAGGCTTCTTCATCCACGAGGCCATTGACGCTCAACACCTCACCGATGCTGACGCCGCGCCACTCCACGGCGGCATCTTGCGCCAGACCACTGGCGTTGTCTTCAAAGATCATCGACATGGTGACGGTGCCGCCTTCGTCATCGCTGAAGATCGCCTGTCGGGCAGTGGCCTGGCTTTCGTAGACGTCAAAGACCATCCCATCGCTGAGCGGCTCCCCCCCAGACACGAGCGTGTCGAAGGTAACCCCGCCGCTGATGAGAGACGCAAGCGAGGCAAAATCAAGCTCGGCGCCGCCCGTGCCGACAGAGAATGTGAAACCGGACGTATCCCAGAACCGAGACGTGGTGAAGACAAGCTGATCGTGCGGTTCGTAGATGATCGCCTGCGAATAGATCCAGCGGCCGTTGCCGGAGATTTCCGCAGGCCCCACGCGGCCCACTTCGATCCCCTTGAAAAGGATGGGCGCGTTATCCGCCAGTCCCTTTTCGCGGAAGGTGCGCAACTCGAACACCGTGCCTTGGCGATTTGCCGTCTCTAGGGGGGCGGTTTTCAGCCCTTGCAATACACTTGCCGCGCCTTGGGGATCATCATCCCACGTGCCTTCGATGTAGACGCCTGAAAACACTGTATCGAGCCCACTAATCCCACGGGCTGAAATCTCGGGCCGCACAATCCAGAAACTGGCGCTTTGGTCGACAAAGGGAGCCACATCCTTGTCGATCCGCACATCAATGAGAACCCGGGTCAGGTCATTGTTGAAAGACACATTTTCGACCACCCCTATCGACACATCGCGGAAGCGCACAGAGGTTTCCTTGGCCACGATCCCGGAGGCATCGTCAAACACGATCTGCACAATGGGCCCGCGTTCGCGATAGGCCGTGATCCCCACGCTGAACGATACGATCAAGGCCGCGATCGGCACCAACCACACCGCAGAGGCAATGCGAAACTTGTGCTCACCCGCGCGCTTGGTGTGAATCTTCGGGATCTCTTCCGTCAAGGAGTGACCTCAGCCTCTTTTTCGTCTTCCAACACCTTGTCCCAAATCATCCGGCTGTCGAAACTCTTGGCCGATATCATGGTGAAAATGACAGATAGCGCAAAGGCCAGGGATGCAATGCCCGGATTGATCGAGGCCACGACGCTGAGCTGCACCAGAGACGACAGAACAGCCACCACAAAGACGTCGATCATGGACCATCGGCCAATAAATTCCACAACCTCGAAGATGACATGACGCTGAAACGGGGTCATCGCGCCCTTTGCGCCAACCGACAGGGCGAGATAGGCGATGGCAAAGAACTTGCCCAAAGGGATCGCCACGGAGGCTGTCAGGATAATGATCGCCACACCCCAGGATCCGTAGGCGGCAAGTTCAATCGCGCCGGAGATGATCGTGTCTTCCTGACTTTGAAAGAGCGTCGTCGTGATCAGCATCGGGTAAACATTGGCGGGGATATAGGCCAGGATGCCAGCCACCCACCATGCCCAGACCCGTTGCAGGCTTTTGCCATCCCGGGACACCAGTCGCGCCCCGCAGCGCCCGCATTTCTGGGTGCCCTTGGGCCAGACCTTTTCACAGGTCCGGCAGGCGACAAGCCCCAGGTCTTTGGCGGTGATCCCCATTATTCCAGTGCTCGCCAGACCGACCAGCGACAGGTGACGGTGTCCTTGACGAAGACGAGGATCACGAGGGCTGCAAACATCCAGAACGCCGGGCCCAGTTCGACCCGCGCCAGATCAGTGAGTTTAACAAGGGCGACGGCTGTGCCGATGACGAAGATTTCCACCATCGACCAAGGTTTGAGGTTTTCGCTGAGCCAGAAGGCACGATGCGCGCCGGGCCAGGGTTTGCGGTCGAAGACGATGGGCGTCAGCGTGTAGATGGTCAGCAGCAGCCGCAGCGCCGGCAGCCCGACGATCAGGCCCACAGTGGCCAGCGACAAAACGATCATCGGGCCGTCGGAAAACGCCATGGCGGCGTCCAGAATGGTGGTTTCATTCTGAAAGCCCAGGCGCTGGATTTTGATGAACGGCAAAAACAGGGCGGAAATGACCAGAACGAACGCGGCCATGGACATCGCGATGATCAACAGCCCCGCATCCCGTCTGCGCGAAATAAGCGGGTAGTGGCACACGTCGCAGCGCGCGCGATCGCCCTTGTCCACATAGCCCACATCATAGACCGCATCGCATCTTGGGCATGCGATCAAGTCCGCGATGGTTTCGGGCGTCAATTCCTTCATGGCTGCAACGTAGAGCGGAATCGGTCAAACCCGCAACAATCAGATTTCAAATTTGCGTTTCTATTCAGAAAGATGCTGTTCGGATTGCACCAGTGCGCATCGGCGAGGCGCGCCCGCAAGGGAGCGAAGAGCGGTGTTTATTGTTGCGTTTCACGCAATGGAATATCGAATATATGCGCCATTCTTAGAAATCATCCCCTGTCCTACATTGGCATCAATGACAACAAATTCGCGAAGGAGCGAGACATGATCGAGGATATCAAAGGTCTGCACCACGTGACCTCGATGGCCGCGGATGCCAATCAAAACAACACCTTCTTCACGGACACGCTGGGCCTGCGTCGGATCAAGAAAACTGTGAATTTCGACGCGCCGGATGTCTATCACCTCTATTACGGGGATGAAACGGGCACGCCCGGATCGGTGATGACCTATTTCCCCTTCCCCGGCATGAAACGCGGCACGCGCGGTGTTGGTGAGGTGGGTGTCACGGAATTTGCCGTGCCCAAGGGCAGCCTTGGCTATTGGCAGACCCAGCTGGCCGACAAAGGCTTCATCCGCCAGAAGACCGAAACTGTCTTCGGTGACACACGGCTCAGCTTTGAAGGCCCCGATGGCGACGGCTTTGCCCTGGTGGAATCCGAGGATCGCGGTCGCACAGGTTGGACCGGTGCGGGCGTGCCAGAAACGGCAGCCGTCTTTGGCTTCAATGGTGCGCGTTTCAGCCTGCATAATGCGGGTGCGACGGGCGAGCTCCTGAAGTTCATGGGCTACCAGAAAGCGGAAACCGACGGCAACCTGACGCGCTACGTGATCGAAGGGGGCAATGCCGCCGATACGATCGACCTCGAAGAGCTGGGCGCCGCGCCCATGGCCGGGCAAGGCGCAGGGTCGGTGCATCACATCGCCTTCGCCGTGGATGACCGCGCCGCGCAGCTGCGCGTGCGCGAGCAACTTTTGCAGACCGGCTATCAGGTCACGCCGGTGATTGATCGCAACTATTTCTGGGCGATCTATTTCCGCACCCCCGGTGGCATCCTCTTTGAGGTCGCGACCAATGAGCCGGGCTTTGACCATGATGAAGACACGGCCCATCTGGGTGAGGCGCTGAAGCTGCCCGCACAGTACGAGCCGCAACGAGACATGATTGAAAGCGTGCTGCCCGAACTGGTCGCCTGACGCGCAAGCCCTTCGCAGGAAACTGCGGGGGGCATCCGCCTATTTTTGCATCGTAACCAATGGTTTAGCTCCTATTTCCTGCGGAATCGTTGAAGAAAGTCATGAAGTCTTTATGTTGGGCGGCATGTCTGACGGACCCTTTTTTGACGAGATGTGGGCGCAGGGCGATGCCGCGCGGAGCCCATACGCCGCCTTCCACGACTGGATTACCGATGAAGACCCCGCCCGTTTGCGCGCCAAACAGCGCGAGGCGGAAGAGGTGTTTCGGCTCACCGGGATCACCTTCAATGTCTATGGCCGCAAGGAGGCTGAAGAGCGGTTGATCCCGTTTGATATCGTCCCCCGCATCATTTCAGGCCGTGAATGGCAGAAACTGTCGCGCGGGATCGAACAGCGGGTCATCGCGATCAATGCTTTCCTGCATGACATCTATCACCGGCAGGAAATCCTGAAGGCTGGCCGCGTCCCGCGTGAGATGATCGCGGGCAATGAAGCGTTTCTGCCGCAGATGATGGGTGTCACGCCGCCGGGCGGCGTCTACACGCATATCGTGGGCATTGATCTGGTCCGCACATCCGAGAACGAGTTTTTCGTGTTGGAAGATAACGCCCGCACGCCGAGCGGTGTCAGCTACATGCTAGAAAACCGCGAAACCATGCTGCGCATGTTTCCGGAACTTTTTGCGAAGGAGAAGGTGCGCAATGTGTCGAATTATCCGTTGCGCCTGCAAAAGTCGCTGGCGGAATCTGCGCCACCCGGCACGTCTGGTGATCCCACGGTCGCGCTGCTGACGCCTGGCATTTATAACTCTGCGTATTTCGAGCATTCGTTTCTGGCCAACAACATGGGTGTAGAACTGGTCGAAGGGCATGATCTGCGCGTCGTCGACGGGCGGCTGTCGATGCGCACCACCGAGGGATACAAAGAAATCGACGTGCTTTACCGCCGCGTGGATGACGATTTCCTCGACCCGCTGAACTTCCGTTCCGACAGCACGCTGGGCGTGCCGGGGATATTCGATGTCTACCGGTCGGGTGCCGTAACACTGGCCAACGCGCCCGGTACGGGCATTTCCGATGACAAGGCAATTTACAGCTACATGCCCGACATCGTTGAATTTTACACCGGTGAAAAAGCGATCCTGCAAAACGTGCCCACGTGGCGGTGCTCCGACCCTGAGAGCCTGAGATACGTGCTCGATAATTTGGAAGATCTGGTGGTGAAAGAAGTCCATGGGTCTGGCGGTTACGGCATGCTGGTGGGCCCGGCCGCCAGCAAAAAAGAAGTGCGCGAGTTCCGCAAAAAGCTGGAGGCGAAACCGGCCAATTACATCGCGCAACCGACGCTGGCGCTGTCCACTGTGCCGATTTTTACCAAGCAGGGCCTTGCGCCGCGACACGTGGATCTGCGGCCTTTCGTGCTGATGAGCCCCGAGGGCATTCGCATCACGCCCGGTGGTCTGACGCGGGTGGCGATGAAGAAAGGATCGCTGGTCGTCAATTCCTCCCAAGGGGGTGGGACCAAGGATACTTGGGTGTTGGACGACTGATGCTGGGGAAAACCGCAAACGGCCTTTACTGGATGTTCCGCTATCTTGAGCGGGCGGAAAACAATGCGCGTCTGATAGAGACAGGTCAGCGCATCGCGCTCACGCGGTCGGGGGCGCCCACGGATGAATGGACGCCGGTGATGCAAACGACCGGCACCGACCTGTCTTTTGCTGAAAAATACGAGGCTGTCACCAAGGAAAGCGCCATCGATTGGATGCTGCGTGACCCTGATAACCCGTCCTCGGTGCGATCTTCGATTGAGGCGGCGCGCCAAAACGCCCGCATGGTGCGCACGGCGCTGACGGCGGAGGTCTGGGGCGCTATGAACGGGTGCTATATCGACGTGAAAGAGGCGCTGAAGCGGCGGGTGAATGAACGCGATCTGCCGGGTGTACTGGGCCTCATTCGCCAGCGAACGGCGCTGGTGCGCGGGGCGACCCATGGCACGATGCTGCGCAATGACGCCTATGATTTCGCCCGCATCGGCACGTTTCTGGAACGCGCGGACAACACAGCGCGGATTCTGGACACGAAATACTACGTGCTGCTGCCGACCTCTGCACCGGTGGGATCGCAGTTGGACAATATCCAGTGGGAGACGATCCTGCGCTCAGTCAGTGGTGCAGCGGGGTTCCGCACGGCCTATGGCCAAACCGTGAAACCTGCGGAGATTGTGCGTTTTCTGATCCTCGACAAACGCATGCCGCGCAGTCTGAATTTCTGCTGTTCCAAGATCCGCGACAATCTGGGCTATCTGGCATCAGAGTACTGCGAGAAATTCGATGTTCATTACATGGCGGATGATCTATGTCGGCGTTTCATGTCGCATGATGTGGAGGCCATCTTTGACTACGGTCTGCACGAATACATCCAAGATGTCGTGGCGGCCCTCAATGGGCTGGGCCAGCAGATTGAGAAAGACTACCGGTTCTTTTCATGATCCTCACCGTTTCCCACACGACGCGCTACACGTTCGACGCGCCGGTCACCTACGGGTTGCAGCAATTGCGCCTGATGCCCAAATCTTTCCGCGGCCAATCCGTGAACAGCTGGACAACTCGGCTCAATGGGGCAGACAAGCAGCTGGAATTTGATGATTTTCACCGCAACCGAGTGGAGTTGATCAGCATGCGTGAGGGCGTGGAAGAGTTGATCATCGAAAGCGAAGGCAGTGTGGAGATGGTCGACACCCATGGTGTGGTCGGTCCCCATGCCGGGCCATCGCCGCTGTGGCTGTTTCATCGCTCGACGGCGCTGACGCAATCGGGGCGCGGCACACGGGCGCTCGTGTCTCAGGTGACGGGGGATGAGCCGCTTGACAGGTTGCATGCGCTGTCGGCGATCATCCGCGATCAGATCGCCTATGAAGTTGGCGCGTCTCAGCCCGATTGGACAGCAGAGGATGCGGTGGCGGAAAGCAAAGGTGTGTGTCAGGATCACACCCATGTTTTCCTGACCTGCGCGCGGATCATGGGTTTCCCGGCGCGCTATGCCTCGGGCTTTCTGATGATGGATGACCGCGAAGAGCAGGAAGCGACCCACGCCTGGGCGGAGGCCCATGTGAATGGGCTCGGCTGGGTTGGGTTTGACATCTCCAACGGGATCTCGCCCGATCAGCGTTACGTGCGCGTGGCAACTGGGCTGGATTACCACGAGGCCGCACCGGTGCGCGGTGTGCGCATCGGTGGGGCGCAGGAAACCCTTTCTGTTGCGGTGAAAGTGGCGCAGCAGTAGAAAATCCCTCAGGAATCGGGGCAGCGAGGGCTCAGTTATGACGTATTGCGTAGGCGTTCGCCTCGACCGCGGGCTGGTTTTCATGTCCGACACGCGCACCAATGCAGGGCTCGATAATGTCTCGGTTTTTCGCAAGACGCACAGTTGGGAGGTGCCGGGGGAGCGGGTGATCACGCTGATGACTGCCGGGAATCTCGCCACGACCCAGGCGGTCGTGAGCCTTCTGGAAGAACGTACCAAGGCGCCCGAAGATCGCGCGCCGTCGATCATGAGCGCGCCGTCCATGTTCGAAGTGGCCACCATCGTCGCCGCGACATTGCGCGAAGTGATCGCCAATCACGACGATGCGGGCCAGCGCGCGGACAGTGCCTTCAATGGCACGCTGATCCTGGGCGGTCAGATCGCCGACAGCGTGACGCGGCTGTTTCTAATCTATCCTGAGGGCAATTTTATTGAGGCTGGTGAGGAGACGCCGTTTTTTCAGATCGGAGAGACGAAGTATGGCCGCCCCATTCTGGTGCGTGCCTATGATCCTGCCATGAGCTTTGAGGCGGCGGTGAAGATGATGCTTCTGAGCTTTGATTCCACGATCAAGGCCAACCTGTCTGTCGGGCTGCCCATTGATCTGCAGATCTACGAAGAAGGCGAAATGGTGCTGGGCCCGTCGCGCAGGTTTGAGGCCGATGATCCCTATTTCGCCGAGATATCCGAGGGGTGGGGTACGGCGCTGAAACAGGCCGTGGACAGTTTGCGGGATTTCTCGCTCAACGATTAAGGTCGTTCTGGAGGTTTCATGCCTCCGGCGGGAGTATTTCTGACCAGAAAGCAGCACAAGATTTGGCTTCTTTGTGGTCCCAAACTCCCCCTGGCGCACGTTTTCAGCAGGTGCGTTTGTTGCGTTTTTTGAAATAGAAAATGCATTTTCGTTGCGATTAAAACCATCAGAGTTTTGCGCTAGATTGGCGGGTGAGACGCCACCCTAAAACCGGAGCCAAATCCCATGAGCTGGAACCCCACCCACGGGCCCGATTGCCCGCAGGCCAATCCCGATGCCATTGAAACCCTGATCATCCCCCGCGCCCGGGATTTGGGCGGATTTGAAGTGCGCCGCGCCTTGCCGAGCGTCAAGCGGCAGATGGTAGGTCCCTTCATTTTCTTCGATCAGATGGGACCTGCGGAATTCATCACCGATGGCGGCATCGATGTGCGGCCGCATCCTCACATCGGTCTGGGCACCGTGACCTATCTTTACCAAGGCGAATTTGAACATCGCGACAGTCTGGGCACCCATCAGATGATCTATCCCGGAGAGGTGAACTGGATGGTGGCGGGCCGTGGCGTGACCCATTCGGAGCGGACATCTGAGGAGACGCGTGCCACGCGGCACAAGCTCTTTGGCATTCAGACCTGGATCGCCCTGCCGGAAGATCGCGAAGATATGGCGCCGGATTTTGAACATCACAAGGAGGCGGCGCTTCCGTTCATCGAGGATACCGGCGCCCAGGCGCGCCTGATTCTTGGCACTGCTTATGGCGAGGCAAGCCCCGTCACGATGCAGTCGGAGACCTTCTATCTGGATGTCGTGCTGGAGCCGGGCGCAGGCTTTCCATTGCCAGACGATCATGAGGATCGCGGTGTTTATGTCACTCAAGGGTCGGTTGACGTCGCCGGTGAGGTTTTTGAGGCTGGTCGCATGATGGTCTTCCGCCCGGGGGACCGGATTTCCATCCATGCCGGGCCTGAAGGTGCGCGGCTGATGGCACTGGGCGGGGAGACGTTGAATGAACAGCGCTACTTGTGGTGGAACTTCGTGTCATCGTCCAAGGACCGGATCGAGGAGGCGAAGGAGGCTTGGAAAGCGGCCGATTGGGATAACGGTCCGTTCAAACTGCCACCTGGTGATGCGGATGAGTTTATCCCGATCACAGCGGAGCTTGATCGCACCAGCCCAAGGACAGCCAGCGCGCGGTAAAGCGCGTCTCTATGCAGGTCTGGTGTCATTGGCTGAAGCCCCCGATCCGCGGCTGGCCATGACGCGCGGTGATCCTACATCACCCGGCGAGCTTGAGTTGCGCGCGGCCCGGTCGAAAGATCGCACGCCGATTGGGTCACTGGGGACGCCACTGGCCGATCACGTCGCGCGGGCGTTTCGGCAGTCGGGGACCGCTCATCGCTCCCTTGCGGGCGCGCCTCGCGCGCGCGGCTAACAGCGCACTTTCTCCAGGGTGGGGTCGAGCATGGGTTTGAGGGAGGCTTTGGCCGGGATGCGCTCTCCTGCGATGTCGATGGACCATGGGCCTTGATCAACAAGCTCCGTCGTGACTGGCGTTTCCAATTCGACAAAACCGATCCCCACGGCGCCGCCTAAGGTGTGGCCGTAGCCACCGATCTGGATGTAGCCCACTTGGGTCTCGCCCAGATATATCAGTTCATTGCCGTACATGAGCGGCTGCGGGCGGCTCAACAGAAATTGCAGCATGCGCGTTTTGGGCACGCCGCGCGCCTTGATGGCGGCGAGTGCGTCGCGGCCGATAAAGCCGCCCGGTTTGTCGAGTTTGACGGCAAAGCCCAGTCCAGCCTCGATGGGGTTGTCGGTGTTATCCAGATCAATGCCGAAGTCGCGATAGGCTTTCTCGAGGCGTAGGGAGTTGAGAGTTTGCATGCCCGCGTTGCGGACGCCCAGATCGGCACCGGCCTCCATCAGCAAGTCATAAGCTTGCACCGCTTGTGTGGCGGGGACGTGCAGCTCCCATCCCAGTTCGCCAACAAATGTGACGCGCATGGCCAGCACGTTGGCATAGCCTATGTCGATCTCCTGCGCGGTCATGTAGGGGAAGGCGTCATTGCTGAAATCCGCGCCCGAGACGCGGGTGAGGAGGTCCCGGGATTTGGGGCCGTGGACGTTGATTTGTGCGCGGCCTGCGGTGACGTCTGTGATGGTCGCGAAGTCCTCCGCACCGATGTGGCGGCGCATGCGCATTTCGGTGTGGCCGTGGGAGTTTTCGCCGACAACAACCATGAATTTGTCTGTCGCCAGTCGCGTCACGGTCAGGTCGGCTTCAAATCCGCCGGCCTCATTGACCCAAGCCGTGTAGACAACGCGGCCCGGTTCTACGTCGACCTCATTGCAGCTGAGACGGGAGAGGAGCGCGCAGGCGTCGCGGCCCTGGACGAGGAAGGAAGACATGGAGGTCATATCCATGATGACCACGTCTTCGCGGGCGGCGCGATGTTCTTGCCCGTGCCAGTCAAACCAGTTCTGGCGGAACCAGCTGAGTTTTTCGATTTTGGCCTCTGCGGGCGTGGGCGCGAACCAATCGGGCTGTTCCCAACTGTTGCCTTCGCTGAAATAGGCGCCTGCTGCCTTGAGCCTGTCATAGAGAACTGAGCGTTTCACGTTGCGCGCGGTCTTTGGGCTTTCATTGTGGAAGTGCTGGCCGAAGAGTTTTCCGAGGAGTTCGGGCGTGCGGTCGCGGCGGAAGGCGGGGGTGGCTTCGCATTTGGTGAAGCGGTTGACGTTGATGCCGGTCACATCGAGCGGGGGCAGGCCGTCGACGATCCAATGAGCGAGGACCATGCCGGTGCCTGCGCCGGTGAGAATGCCCAGCGAGTTCATGCCGCAAGCGACCCACATGTTGCGCAGCTCTGGCGTGGGGCCGACGAGGGGGGCGAGATCGGGGGTGAAGCTTTCGGGGCCGCAGAAGAGCTTTTTGACGCCGTAATCCATGGCCTTGGGCACACGGGAATAGGCCAGTTCGAGGTCGGGGCCGACGCGGTCCCAATCGGGCTCAATCTCGCCAAACGCGAAATCGTCGGGGATGCCCCTCAGCTTCCACGCGGCGGCGCGAGGTTCGAACAGGCCCAGCATCAGGCCGCCCACCTCTTCACGGTAATAGGTGTAGGTGGAGGGGTCTTCCAGCACGGGCAGATCGCGGGGCAGGTCGGGGATTTTTTCGGTGATGAGGTAGTAGTGTTCGGCGGCCTGCAGGGGCAGGTTGAGACCGGCCTTGGCGCCCAGTTGCCGCGACCACATTCCACCGCAGAGAACGACGTTTTCGGCCGTGATCTCTTGGCCGTCTGAGGTGCGGATGCCGGTGGCGGTGCCGTTTGTGTGGAGGATGTCTTCGACGCGGACGCCTTCGAAAACCTGCGCGCCACCCATCCGCGCGCCCTTGGCCAGCGACATTGTGACATCGACCGGATTGGCGCGACCGTCCTCGGGGATGTAGAAGGCGGAGGTTACGTCCGAGAGGTCGCCGACGGGGAACATGTCTTGTGCTTCTTTGGGTGAGATTTCATGGCAGTTGATGCCGAAACGCTGCATGAACGGGGCGATGCGGCGCATCTCATGGGCGCGTTCTTCGTTGTTCGCAATCTGCAGGTATCCCACGTCGCGGAAGCCTGTAGGCAGGCCTGTTTCTTCTTCCAGCTGTGCATAGAGATCGCGACTGTGGGTGTAGATTTCGCAGTCGGCTTCTGTTTTGAGGAGCCCCGCTACGATGAGCCCCGCGGCATGCCATGTGGTGCCAGCGGTCAATTGGGCCTGCTCCAAGACCACAACGTCTTTCTGTCCTAGTTTGGTCAAATGGTATGCAGTGTTCATTCCGATGGAGCCTCCGCCAATGATAACGGTCTGGGCGTGACTGGGGAGGGTTTCGGGCATTGCTTGGCTCCTTGGATCGGCGATGCTTGGATAGCAGCGGGTCCAGTTTGAGGCAATCGACTGAATGATCGTTCAAAGGTGCCAGTGCCGCGCAATTCTGGGTCGCAATGGCCTTGGCAGTATCAGTTTAGCGTCGCGATAGGAGGGCGCGGCGTGATCAAGGCCGTGATCGCGCATCGGACTGGAACCTTGACGACCGTTCCGGACGGACCGAGAAAGACGCAAACCGCCCAATCACATTCAAGGACGCATACCGGCATGGTCACGCAGCTTAAGGTCGAAGACCTGACATTGGAGACGGACCGTTTGATCCTGACGCCCATGTCTGAAAACGACATAGACATTGCAACGAAGGTCCTGTGTGACGAGCGGGTGATGCGTTACGTGGCCGACACCATGACGCCGGAGGGTGTGCAAGCGCATATGAAGGACGCGGCAAAACGCGGGGCCGGAGGGCGGATCGGTATTTGGCTGATCACCCGCAAGGATACAGGTGAAAAAATCGGGGATGCGGTGCTGATGCCGGTGCCAATTGAGGAAGATGACTATGACTGGTCGCTTCTGGTGCCGGATGGTTACCCGAATGCGGATATCGAAGTGGGTTACCTGCTTGTGCCGGACGCCTGGGGGCAGGGTTTTGCGACCGAGGCTTGTCGCCGCATGGTGCAATTTGCATTTGAGGCCACTGCGCTGGACGAGGTGGTGGCCTGCGCAGATGCCGACAACGCGAAATCTCATCATGTCCTGCAGAAGTCCGGCTTGCGGCGGAGCGGTGTCAAACGGGTCTATGCAGAAGATGATGTGCCGTGGTTCGTCTTGACCCGCGCGGCGTGGGAGGCCGTGGGCGAGACGCGCCCGTAAGGGAGCGAAGAGCGGTGTCTCAAGCGTCGAACCAATTGCCGTCCGGATCGCCTGGATAGACCCCCAGATAGGGCCCGTCGCTTTGGTACCCCATCAGGCGGCGCACATGTTCTGGATAGCCATCTGCGACCGCGCGTGGGACGGTCAGGTACTGGTTTTCTTCCTGCCGCAGCCAGCCCAGCGAATAGGTGGTGATGAGCCCGGTGCGGGGCGCGTTTGAATTGTTCTGTCCGCCCGCGTGAATGGCGCTGCCCAGATAGAACAGAACCGATCCGCGGGGCATTTCGGCTTGGGTCACCTGATCCTCGGTCACGTCCTCAATGTCGCGCATATCATGGGAGCCGGGCACGACGCGGGTTGCGCCGTTGTCATGCGTGAATTCCGTCAGCGCCCACATGGCCGAGAACTGAAATTCAACGCCCGGGATGCGGATGGGATAGAAATCATCGTCGCGATGCAGCGCCTGATTGCCCTCACCTGGATGGATTTCAATCGCGGTGGAGGAGCCCAGCCGATAGGTCTCCGAGTGGCGTTTGAGCACGATCTCAGCGACGCCCATCACCAGAGGATGCGCCAGGATGTCAGCCGCCGCCCGGGACAGGCCCAGGATTCCGCCCAAACGGCGGGTCTTGTGGCCGTTGAAATCGTTGGAAAATTTGTGACCTTGTTCATCGAAGGGCGCTTTGAAATCCTCCAGCACCTGATCCAGCAAATCGTCGGCAACGACGCGCTCCACGATGACGGCACCGTCGGTCAAAAGCCGCTCGGCCGCCTGCGCAGCTTCGCTCACACTGCGCGCAATCTCAGGACCGGCTTCAGGCATTATACTCTGCTCCCAACTCTTCAAGGCCTGCCTCCATGATGGTGAACATTTCATTCACCTCCGTCTCAGAGATCACCAGCGGAGGCGAGAAGACGGCCATGTTTCCAAAAGGCCGCAGCATCAGCCCACGCCGTTCGCAGGCCGCATCCAGTTTGTTGCCGAATTGCAAATGCGCGGCATAGCTTTCATCCGATATGTCGGGCCTGCATTCGAGGCACCCCAGAAGACCCATCCCGCGCACTTCGCCCACGATGTCGAACCTCTCACCGATGGCGTGCAGGCGGTTCTGGAACACTTCGCCCACGCGTTGGACGTGTCCAAGTATGTCTTCGCGTTCCATGATTTCCATGTTCTTGAGCGCAGCCGCACAGCTGACCGGATGGCCGGAATAGGTGTAGCCGTTGTAAAAAAGCTCATCCTCGCCCGCATCGCGCATCTGACCCATGATCCGGTCGGACATGATGCAGGCGCCCAGCGGCAGGTAGCCCGAGGTGAGCCCTTTGGCGCAGGTGATCATGTCCGGCACGATGTCGAAGACGGCTTCGGACGCGAACCAGTGTCCCAACCGTCCAAAGCCTGTAACCACCTCGTCGGAGATATAGAGGATGTCGTATTTGCGGCAGAGCGCGTGGGTGCGGGCGTGGTAGCCCTTGGGCGGCACAATGACGCCGCCTGAACACAGGATGGGTTCGGCGATGAACGCACCGATTGTATCGGGGCCGAGGTCGAGGATGATGTTTTCCATCTCCTCGATCTTGCCGTTGCACCAAACCTCCTGCGACATGCCCGTGGGGCGCAAGTTGGGGTTGATGTCGGGCAGGAAATGCACAAGGTCGTTGGCTTTGTCAAAGCGCGTCTTGAAGCGTTCCTTGCCGGTCATTGATGAGGCCAGATAGGTCGATCCATGATAGGCTTTTTCCCGCGACAGGATGCGTTTTTTCCCCGGGCGACCCAGAATGTTGTTGTATAAACCCACCGTGCGCAGGGCTGTGTCCACAGCCGTCGATCCGCAGGTGGTGAAGTGCACATTGTTGAGATCACCGGGCGCGCGAGTGGCGATTTCATGGGCCAGTATCGCGGCGGGTTCCGAGGTGGATGACCACGGTGAGGCGTAGACCATTTTGCGCACCTGATCCGCGATCGCGTCGGCCATTTCTTCGCGCCCGTAGCCGATTTGCACGCACCACAT
>JBCCCZ010000059.1:0-16209 GCA_039033255.1 Pseudomonadota bacterium | reverse complement strand
CGGGTCGTGTGCGGGGCGGATTTCCAGCGCCATCTGGTGGTTTTCGCCCAGATCAATGGTCTGCACGTTCTTGCGTTCCCGCAGGTTCCAGAAATGGATCACGTGGCCGTATTTGTTAGACAGCAGATCCTCCGCCACCACACCGCCTTCGAACTGCGGCGGCAGGCCCCATTCGGAGCTGACCATGTAATCGCGCGGCAGGTTCCACCAGAAATCATAGTGCTTTTCCTGCTTTCCGCGATCCATCTCATAACGGCCAAGGATGTCGAATGTTTCGCAGTCCATGATAAAGATGCCAGGCGGGCCATCCATGCCATCCTCGCCGCCGCCACCAAGGGTGGACACATAGATGCCTTCCGGCCCGCAATGGATGGTGTGAGGGCGCGAATAGCCTGTCTTGGCGAAAACCTCTTCGGGTTCAATGACCTTGTGGATTTTCGCCTTCAGCGGTTCTTTTACGTCGATCACATAAATGCGCGAGGACCGGATGCCCGGGATGATCAGATAGCGCCGTTCCAGAAAGGCGTGGCCGGACAGTGGTGACAGCGACGCTGAACAGGCATTCCAGCCGAAATGGTGGAACTCATCGCCTGTGTTGGGCATGATCACTTGATGGACAATCTCACCATAGGTCTTTGATTTGGGATCCACGTCGACCACCGCCAAACCATCGGGCTGCGACCCGTCTGGGCTCAGCATCAGGGTAAAGGCAAGCGTCTCGGCAGGCGCTTCCATCGCCATGGTGGCGGTGGGGTAAAATGTTGGATCAGGTCTTAGGTTCATGGCGATTTCCTCCCTCTCATGGCGCGAAAACGGACAAGTTTTATCGGCCGCAATGCCGTGATGGTCTCACGACTTTAAATGTCTGACAATTGATTCTTTGCGGTAAGCTATGTCACATCTCAGATGGCGCGCTCGGTAGGGTGCCCCGGATCGCCTCAGCCATCGCCTGGGTCACGTCCCTATCTGCTTGATCGGATATCAGGAGCGTGCGGTGAATATCGGGCAAAGGTGGCAGGCCATGGGTAACGTCCAGAACCTGCAAATCGTCATCTACGCAGGAGGCCGGCAAAACGCCGATCGCGAGACCTGCACGCAGTGCCGCGACAAGGCTGCCGAAGCTTTCCGTGCGGAAGGCCACGTGAAATTCGCGCCCAGTGCCGCGCAGCGCATCGGTTGGAATGGATCTCCACCAACACCTTCGATCCAGCATGGCCAGGGGTACGGAGCCCCCGCCAGATGCTTTGACCGACCGGGCGGCGGCCCAAATGGCGGCTTCGCTTGAAATAGGAAGGCCTGCCCGAGGCTCCGGGCCCGAACATACAGCCATATCCAGCCGCCCCTCGCGTACATCTTTTTCGTAGGCAAAGGTGCATCCCGATTGCGCGCTGACCTCCACGCCCGGGTGCTCCCTTGCAAAACGGGCCAGCGCGCCGATCAGAATGCGGCCTTCGTAATCATCCGGAATGCCCAAGCGGAGCCTGCCGGTGAGCGGCGTCTCAAACATGCCCGCCATGCTTTGCAACTGCGCTACCGCGGCCTTCGTTTTGGGCAAAAGCCGTTCGCCGGAATCAGTCAATGTCATGCCTTTGACCGATCGATGGAATAGCGTGGCGCCGAGGGTTTGCTCCAGATTGCGCAACTGCACGGAAATGGCCGATTGCGTGCGTCCCAGCCGATCGGCGGCATGGGTCAGATTTCCCGTATCCGCGATGATCAGAAAGCTGCGGAGTAGATCACCGCTGAGAGGATATTGTTCGTTAATTTTCATGCTTGGGATAAAACTTATTCGTTTTTATGAATGCTATCGGTTCCTTAGCCTGTTCACAAGCAAGGAGGCAAGAATGGGCATCATCGACATTTTGGTCCTGGTCGGGATCGGTTTTCTTGGGGGCGTTTGGAATGCCGTCGCCGGCGGTGCCACGCTCTTTACTTTCCCCGGATTGATGTGGGCGGGGCTGCCACCTGTGGTGGCCAACGCCACGAATTTTCTTGCCCTTTTACCCTCCAACGCCGCCGCGCTGCCGGCCTATTTGAAAGAGCTGTGCCAAGTGGGGCGCGACCTTGTGCCTTTGACTTTCGTGTCAGGCCTTGGCGCGACACTTGGTTCGGTTATGTTGATCTATTCGGACCCGGGCGTGTTTGAACGTCTGATCCCTGCGCTGATCCTGACAGCCACGTTGCTCTTTGCGTTTGGTGATGCGGTGCGGGCCAAATTGCTCGCGCTCGCGGGCGGCACCCGCACTGGGATGGTCGTCTACGCGGGGCTCTTCGTGGCCTCGATCTATGGTGGTTACTTTGGCGCGGGGCTGGGGATCATCCTGCTCGCCGTGGCGCAGATCATGGGCCACAGTGATTTCCACGTGGCCAATGCGATCAAGAACTTTCTCGCCACCAGCTTTTCTATTCTATCTATCGTGGTCTTTGGGCTGGGCGGTCTCATAGCTTGGCCGCAGGCATTTGCAATGATGGCGGGCAGTACCGTGGGAGGCTATCTCGGTGGACGGCTTGCCAAACACATACGTCCGCAGCTGCTGCGCGGGGCAGTGATCCTCTTTGGTCTGGTTCTCAGCGCCGTTTATGCCTGGCGGGTATACGCCTAGAATTCTACGCCGATCTGCGCCTTGATGCCAGCGCGGAACGGGTGCTTAATCATCTCCATTTCGGTCACCAGATCGGCGATCTCGATCAGCTGATCCTTGGCGTTGCGACCCGTCAGAACCACATGGGTCATCTCGGGCTTCTCAGTCTCCAGAAACGCCACCACCTCGTTCACGTCGATATAGTCATAGCGCAGCGCGATGTTGATCTCATCCAGCAGCACCATGTGGTGACTGTCATCGCGGATCAACTCCTTGGCCTTGGCCCAAGCGGCCTGCGCCATCTCAATATCGCGCTCCTTGTCCTGCGTTTCCCAGGTGAAACCCTCACCCATGGTGTGAAACGCGCAGATGTCGGAAAACTTGCCGGTTATCAAATCGCGCTCTCCGGTGGACATGCCGCCCTTGATGAACTGCACCACGGCGCATTTCATGTCGTGCGCGATGCAGCGAAAGATCATACCAAACGCGGCCGAGGATTTTCCCTTTCCCTTGCCGGTGTTGATGATGATCAGACCCTTCTTGTCGGTCTTGGTCGCCATGATCTTGTCGCGAGCGGCCTTTTTCTTGGCCATCCTCAAGGCATGTTTTTCGGGTGTGTCGTTCATCGCAAGTCTCCCTTTATGCTCCGTAAGGCCCGGCTTCTTTTTGGCCAAAAATACTCAAATCCAACGCGTTCCAAAAGCGCAAACTCCGTCATGACAACAAGGCCTCAATCCGCGCTCGGGCGGAGTTGGATCGCGGAACCCAAAGATCACGGTCAATCGCCTCCTGCAGACGCTCTGCGATTTCCTTGAGCGCAGACGCATTGTGGTCCTCGATGAACTGGCGGGTCGCGTCATCTTCCAAAAACGCGGCCTCGACCATGTCGAAATGGTGGTCCCTGACAGCGCCTGTGGTGGCGGCAAAGGCAAAGAGATAATCGACGGTCGCGGCCATCTCAAACGCGCCTTTGTATCCGTGGCGTTTCACGCCGTTGATCCATTTGGGATTCACCACGCGGGACCGCACCACCCGGGCTATCTCATCGTCGAGCGTCCGGATCAGAGGGCGTTCAGGGCGCGAATGGTCGTTGTGATAAATGGGTCTCTCGCGCCCCTGCAGCGTGGCCACGGCAGCGCCCGCGCCGCCTTCGAACTGGTAGTAGTCATCGCTGTCCAGGATGTCGTGTTCGCGGTTGTCCTGGTTTTGCACGATGGCCTCTGTTTGGCTGAGGCGCGCCTCGAAGCCCGCGCGGTCCGCCGTGCCTGCGTCGCGCGCGCCATAGGCATAACTGCCCCATGTCAGATAGGCCTCCGCCAGATCGGCTTTGTCCTTCCAGAGTCGTTCATCGATCATCGCCTGTAGGCCTGCGCCATAGGCTCCAGGCTTCGATCCGTAGATCCGTGGGCTCGGGCCCTCTGTCCGGGCACGGGCGGCAGCGGGGTTGAGGTCATCTGGTTCATCCAGGGCCATGACGTCCTGGGCAGCGCTGTCAAAAAGCGAGATGAGCTGCGGGAAGGCATCACGGAAGAAGCCAGAGATGCGCAACGTGACATCGACGCGGGGGCGGCCCAACACGCCTTGAGGCAGGATGTCAAACCCGGTGACACGGCGATTGGCGCTGTCCCATTTCGGCTTTACACCCATCAGCGCCAGCGCTTGGGCGATATCATCGCCGCCGGTGCGCATATTGGCGGTGCCCCAGGCCGTCAGCAATATGGTGCGGGGCCAATCGCCGTGGGTTTGAAGATGCTTTTCAATCAGCAGATTGGCGGATTTCCAACCCAAGGCCCAGGCGGTTGGGGTAGGTAAGGCGCGGCTGTCGACGGAAAAGAAATTGCGGCCTGTGGGCAGCACATCGAGCCTGCCTCGTGTGGGCGCACCGGAGGGGCCGGGAGGCACAAAGCGACCGTCAAGCGCGGTCAGCAGACCTGTCATTTCATTTGGGCCGCAGGATGTGATTGCGGGTGTGATTGTGTTCTGGATGGTTTGGACGACGGACGACGTGCGCGGCCCTAGGCCCGCGACACCCCGCCCGCCATCCCTGAGCACGCCCATGGCCAAGAGTTCGAGCCGTTCAACGGTGTCGCCGGTGCTGCGCCAGGGTTCATCGGTAAGTTCTGCCAATTGGGTGGGTTTGGGGCCGGTCCAAGGGGCGGCCATGTCACAATCCAGGGGGTTGAAATCCAAGGCAAGGTCATCGCTGATCGCGCGGATGAAAGAGGCGTCACCGTCCTTGCCCTCGCCCCGGGGGACGCGGGCCATGGCGATGGTAAGATCGCGCAGTTGATCCCCTTGCGGAGACTGGCCGAAAATGTGCAGCCCGTCGCGGATCTGCGCCTCTTTGAGGTCGCATAAGTAAGCGTCGAGCTTGGCCAGATCGCGGTCTTCATCCTCGCCGGAAAGCCCAATGTCCTCGTCAAGCCCGGTGGTGGAGGTGAGCGACAAAATCTCACGTCGCAAAAGGCCCATGCGCCGTGGATCGACCCCCGCTGCCTCATAGTATTCGTCGACCAAAGCCTCCAGATCCCTGAGCGGCCCATAGGTTTCCGCACGGGTAAGAGGCGGTGTCAGATGGTCGATGATCACCGCCTGTGCGCGGCGTTTGGCTTGAGTGCCTTCGCCTGGGTCGTTGACGATGAACGGGTAGATATGAGGCATCGGACCGAGGATCGCCTCGGGCCAGCATTCATGGCTCAAAGCCAGGGCCTTGCCCGGCAGCCACTCCAGATTTCCGTGTTTGCCCATATGCACGATGGCGTCGGCACCGAAGTCTCGCCGCAGCCAGGCGTAAAAGGCCAGATAGTTATGCGGCGGGACGAGGTCGGGGGAATGGTAGCTTTCGGAGGGGTCGATATTGTAGCCGCGCGCCGGTTGCACCCCCACCACCACATTTCCATAGCGCAGGATCGACAGTTTGAAGCCACCTTCGGTGAAAAATGGATCATCCTGAGGCTTGCCCCAGCGTGTGTTGATCTGATCCTTGAGCGTCCATGGCAGGTCGTTGAACATCGCCTCATATTCGGCCAAAGACAGCGTTTCACCGCCAGTCTTGTCCGCACGGTCGGTGAGCCAGTTGGTGGGGCCGTCCAAGATGGCTTGCATCAGTGCATCGCCCGATCCTGGGTTGCCTTTCACCTCATATCCCCAGGCGTTCAATTGCATCAGAGCCTCTATCGTGCCCGCTGGCGTATCAAGGCCCACACCGTTGGCCAACCGCCCGTCTTTGTTGGGGTAGTTGGCGAGGATCAGCGCGACTTTGCGAGCGGCGGGCGGTTTTGCCCTGAGGCGGGCCCAATTCGCGGCGAGCTCTGCCACGAAGGCCACCCGGTCACCCTGGGCGCGGTAAGTGGCAATGGGGCACTCCGTGGCTTCGTCAAAAAACGCCTCCCCCTTGAAGCTGATCGCGCGGGAGAGGACGCGGCCGTCGACCTCTGGCAGGGCCACGTTCATCGCGATGTCGCGCGCGGAGAGGCCAGTGAGGCCTTCTGCCCAATTTTCCTCTGAGTTGCTGGCAAGCACAGTTTGGAAAATTGGCGCGCCGTTCGCTTGCGCCATCGTGAGCGGATTGTCGGGGTTGGTATCGCCGATGTGAGGAGACCCAACAGCAAATGAGGTGGCATTCAAAATGACCGTCGGGGGAGCGGCGGTGAACAGTTGGGTGAGGGTGGCGACGGAGACGGGATCTTTGAGCGATGCCACAAACACAGGCATGGGGTTGAGCCCGTTTTGCATACATGCGCGAACAAGCCGGTTTATGGGGTTGAGCCCGGCGCCTTGGACCAGCGCGCGGTAGAAGATGATGGGGACAACGGGGTTGCCATCGGTCCATGCGTCTTGCGCGGCACTCAAATCAGCAATGCCCGCGCCGGGCCAGTAGACACCGGCGCGCAAAAGCGGGCTGGCGACGGCGGGTTTTTCACCGCCTGACAGCATGGCCGCACTGTAACGCAGAAAATTCGCAGAATTTTCGGGACCACCTTCGACAAGGTAGGCCCAGAGCGCGTCATAGTCTTCATCCGTCACGGTGGTGAGCGCACGCAGGTCCGCATCGGGCTTGTCATCACCGGGCAAAAGCGCCAGCGGCACACCCGCCTCATGGCACCGCGCAGCGTATTGTTCGCAGCCGTACTTCCAATAGCCCGTGCCGCCGAGGACGCGCGCGATCACCATTCGGCTTTTGGTTGCGCAGGTGTCGAGATGCAGATCAACCGACATGGGGTGGCCCAACTGTGTGATATTGGCCAGCCGTAAGGAGGGGGCGTTTTCCATTTCTGCGCGGGCTTCGGACAGAGCGGCGAGTTCTGTATCGGCAGCAGATAGGAATACGATATCGGCGGGCGTCTGACTCAGGTCGACCGGTTCTTGGCCGTCATCGACACGGCCGGGGGTGGCGGCGAGGAGGTGCATTATTGTGACCGGCAGCGCGTGAGGCGCAGGAGGATGCCTCCGGCGGGAGTATTTTTGGGAAGGTGAAACATGGGGATGGGCGTTATATGAGGGGCTTTTCCATGTAGACCGAAGAGCCGTTGAGTTTGTATTCGCCGAAAATGGCGCAGTGGGTGAATCCCGCGCGTTCGTAAAGACGGACGGCGGCGTCGAGCGGGTTACCGGTTTCGAGTTTGAGCATGGGTATCTCGCGGGCACGGGCGGTATCTTCCAGCGCGCGCAGGATTGCCGCAGCGACGCCTTTGCCGCGGGCATCGGGGTCTGTGAACATGGATTTGACCTCGGCATAGCCGGTTTTGATTGCGATAGCGCCGGTGCCCATGGTCGTGTCCTTTTCGCGGGCGGCGAGGAAGATGACGTCAGGCGCACAGAGCTCATCTATATCGAGAAAGTAGTTTTCTTCAGGCGGGAACATCTTTTGCATCAGGGCGTGGCTGGCCTCAAGAAGCGCGCGGGGGCCGGGGGTGCGGGGATCAACCTCTTCCACGATCAGCATCGTTCAGAGCCTCTTTTCCATCAACACGGTCGTCTCACCCGGTTCGTAACCTGCAAACGGTCCGCGACTTTCGTAGCCAAGCACGTCGTAATGCACCGCGGCAGCTGTCAGTTCGGTGCCTGACTCGAGCAGCCGTTGGGTACAACCTGCCTGGTGCGCCTCGTTTTCCAGACAGTATATCAGAGCCTTTGCCACGCCTTCGCCGCGCACATCTGGCGTTTTAAACAGTCGATTATTTTCCGCGTAATCGCCTTCGAAGCCCAGCGCAACGCATCCCGTAGGCCGCCCGTCTTTGCGTGCGACGAAGAAGCGGATGGTTTCAGCGCTTTGTTCCTCAGCGTTGCAGGTCGAGCAAGCGGTGGTGTCATTGGCGGCGCGCAGGGCGGCCTCACTACCATTGAGCAGGCGCGCCACATCCTCGGTCAGAGGGGATTCCTGCGCGATGGTCAGGGTCATGCCAGCGCGGCCCCGATCTCCGCCCGATTGAGGCCGGTTTGGCCGATGACGACAAGGCGGGTTTCGCGCGGGTCTGTGCCGAAGGGGCGGTCATAGTAAGTGTCGACGCGCGGGCCTACGGCTTGCAGGGTCATGCGCATCGGCTTGCCCTGAACGGCCGCAAACCCCTTGAGGCGCAGAATGTCATGGGCGCGGATCACGTCGGCCACTTTTTCGGCAAATGCGCCCGCATCCGCCACTTCACCCAAGGTGACAACGAAGCTTTCAAAGGCGTCGTGATCGTGATGGTGATCGTGATCATGATCATGGTGATGGTGGTCATCATCGTGGTCGTGATTATGATCATCGTCGTGATGGTGGTGATGCACCTCGTGGCGGGCTTCCATGTCCGTTTCAGAGCCGATGCCTTGACCCAACAGAACGTCCAATGGCAGCGCGCCCATGGTGGAGCGCACCACCTGTACACCATCACGGCTTTCACCCTTCAACCGGGTCACCAAAGCGCCTGTTTCTTCCTCCCCCAGCAGATCGGCTTTGTTCACCACGATCATGTCGGCGCAGGCCACCTGATCTTCGAACAACTCAGACAGTGGGGTTTCGTGGTCGAGGTTTTCATCCTGGGCGCGCTGGGCATCAACAGCCGCCACGTCATGGGCAAAGCGGCCTTCGGAGACGGCCTTTCCATCGACGACCGTCACCACGCCATCCACCGTGACGCGGGTGGAAATCTCCGGCCAGTTGAAAGCCCGTACCAGCGGTTGGGGCAAGGCGAGGCCAGAGGTTTCAATCACGATGTGATCGGGCGCATCGGCGCGATCCAGCAGCTTTTCCATGGTCGGCACGAAGTCTTCCGCCACGGTGCAGCAGATGCAGCCGTTCGACAGCTCCATAACGTCTTCGTCCGCGCAACCCTCGATACTGCAGCCCTTAAGAATGCCGCCATCCACGCCCAGATCGCCGAATTCATTGATGATAAGTGCGATGCGTTTACCATTCGCGTTTTCCAGCATGTGGCGAATGAGCGTGGTCTTTCCAGCGCCCAGGAACCCGGTGACGACGGTGGCGGGGATCTTTGCAGGCATCACGCCCTCCCTATTCGATGACGAGCGTGGCGGTGGCCTCAACAGGCTGGCCCGCCACGGCGAGTTGTGAATGATCGTTTGCGTTCAGCGTCACGCGCACCTGATGGGTGCCGATGGGCAGCGCTTCAAGATGGATCCAGGGGCCATAGGCGCGGGCGATCTTGATGTCGTTGATGTAGACATGGGCATGCCCGCGGCCTTCGATATGCGCTTCATTCACGGCCTCAGGATCAAAGGCGAAGTTTTCCACCTGCATTTCCAGATTGCGGCTTTGCGGACCGTCGGGGTGAAAGACCAGTGCAATCGTGGGCGCGGGGCCAGTGACGTCGGTCCGCTTGCTGTGGTCATGACCGGTGGCGGTGTGATCATGGGCCGAATGATCGTGCACCGACCGATCGGTGGCGCCCGCCCCTTGATGCTGCATCTCACCCGTCGCGGCAAAAAGGAACCCAAGGCCTGTCCCAAAGAACAAACCAATAATGAGGAAGATCACTGTCTTCGGCATGCGTCCTCTCCTCATGCGCCTCTCACCCGAGGCGGGATCACTAACCGCAGGGCTGGTCTCCTGGCTTGCGGGTCTGGGCCTTGCTGCCGCCTTCCCGGGTCGCACCCTTGCGTGTCCCAGTGGCATTCGGCAGAGGCTCTCCGCTCACAGTCGCGGGGGCGGCTGACGATTTGAACGCCATTCCCATTTCATCCTTTGTCTGTTGCCAGCGCCAAAGGAACCTTGCACGGGCTTGTATGGAGCTGCCCCCCTGACGCGTCAAGTTGGAAACCGACACCCGCCCGCTCGCCTGCGGCGCAGGCTTTGCATTTGTGACTTGGCAAGGCCGGGAAAGATGCGTCACCCAGGGCCTGTCAAATGCATCAAGGGACATTCACCATGCTGATCCGCGTGAGCGACATTGACGTCTGGCGAATCCTTGACTGATACGGGCTGTTCCTGCCGCCCGAAGACGTGTTCCCCAACGCCCCGGAAGATGTTGCTACTGTGATTGAGGCCTTGGCGCCGGGCATCGTGCATGCAGAGACCGGGCGTTTGATCCTGCCAGTGCAGGGGTTCGTGCTAAAAAGGCCCGATCAGATCATTCTGGTGGATACCTGTGTTGGCAACCACAAGACAGTCACAAAGCCGGAATTCTGGTATCATCTGTAGGATCAGCGTTCCCTGACCGCACTGACTGCCGCCGGGGTGACGGCCGAGGATGCGGATTACCGGCTTTGCACCCACATGCATATCGACCATATCGGTTGGAACACAAGGCTGTCGAACGGGCAGTGGGTGCCGACCTTTGCACGCGCCAAATACCTCATGCCCCGCGCGGATGAGGCGATGCTGAATGGCCGCGACCTGCGGCATTATTAAGAAAGCATCTTTCCGGTGGTTGCTGCGGGCCAGGCGGAGTTCTTAGAGGGCGAGCACGCATTGGGCGACTATGTCATCTTGATGCCCACACCCGGCCAAACGCCCGGACCTGTGTCGATCCGCATCAAGAGAGCTGGGAAAGAGGCCGTGATCACTGGCGATGCGATCCATTCCAGGGCGCAGTACCAAAATCCCCATTGGCAGTTCAAGTTTGACTATGATGTCGACCTCGCCGTTACCTCCCGCCGCACAATGCTGGAGACGTCGACAGAGCTTGGCCTGACCGTGCTCGGCACGCATTTCACCCTGCCCTTTATTGGCCGCATTGACGCCGATGGTGACGTCTTTCGCTGGATGGAAGACTGAGCCACCTGCCCAAAACCCGCAATATCTTGTGGATAACCCTGTGCTGCTGGCCACATTGTGGGGTTTGGCATTGACTCCCCGGTGATGCCCCCGTCTGATGCACAACCAAAATCGGAATCACCGGCAAGGTATAAACCACCCGAGGGAAACGTGCAGTTTTCAAAGCTCAGACTGACCGGCTTCAAAAGCTTCGTCGACCCGACTGACCTGTTCATTCAGAACGGTCTGACGGGCGTTGTCGGCCCCAACGGCTGCGGCAAATCCAACCTTTTGGAGGCGTTGCGCTGGGTCATGGGCGAAAACCGCCCCACCTCCATGCGCGGCTCGGGGATGGAGGATGTGATATTTGCCGGTGCGGCCACCCGGCCTGCCCGCGGTTTTGCCGAAGTGGCCGTGCATATCGACAATTCCGACCGCCTTGCCCCTGCCGCCTTCAACGATGCCGACCATCTGGAAATCATCCGGCGCATCACCCGCGATGTGGGCTCTGCTTACAAGGTCAACGGCAAGGATGTGCGCGCTCGCGACGTGCAGATGCTCTTTGCCGATGCGTCGACCGGTGCCCATTCCCCTGCGCTGGTCCGGCAGGGCCAAATCTCAGAGTTGATCAACGCCAAACCTAAGGCCCGCCGCCGCATTTTGGAGGAGGCGGCGGGTATATCGGGCCTTTATCAACGCCGCCATGAGGCTGAACTGAAACTGAACGGCGCAGAAACCAACCTTACCCGCGTCGATGACGTGATTGAACAGCTCGCCGCGCAGCTTGCCCAATTGGCGCGTCAGGCCAAACAGGCCACCCGCTATCGTCAGATTGGCGAAGAGCTGCGCCAGGCTGAAGGGTTGCTCCTCTATCGTCGCTGGAAAGAGGCAGAAGAGGCCCGTTTGCGCGCTGAAACTGATCTGCGCGAACGCACCACCGCCGCAGCACAGGCCGAAGGTACTGCGCGGGACACGGCGAAACTTCGCGCCCAAGCGGAGGCCGCCCTGCCGCCCCTGCGCGAGGAAGACGCCATCGCGGCTGCCGTGCTGCAACGTCTGCAAGTGGCTTTTGATTCGCTGACCGAACAGGAAGAAAGCGCCGTCGTCCGCATCAGCACGTTAGAGGCCCGGATCGAACAACTTGGCCTCGATATCGAACGGGAGGCCAATCTCAACCACGACGCTGGTGAGACGATTGCTCGGCTTGAGGCCGAAGGCGAAGATCTGTCTACCGCCGAAGACGGCCATGGCGAGGCTCTGACAGCTGCTGATGCAGAGGCCAAGGACGCCGCCGCCATCCTGCAACAGCGCGAAACCGAACTCAGCCAGCTGACCGAAGATGTGGCTCGCCTTGCCGCGCGGCACCAATCGGCGCAGCGCCTGGTGGATGACAGCCGTAAAACGCTCGAAAAGTCTGAGGCCGAAGCCACACGCGCTCGCGAGTCTGCCGCCGCCGCAGAAACCGCGGTGGTCGAGGCAAGTGCTGCATTTGAAGCCGCGGGCAAGGCCGAACAAATCGCCCTTAAAACCGCCGCCTCCGCCGAAGAAACGCTCGCCATGGCCGATGAGGCCCGCGCCAGCGCCCAGGCGCGAGAGGCCGACGCCCGCGCCGAACGCTCCTCTGCCGAAGGTGAGGTCAGCGCGCTGTCGGCAGAGGTCACCGCACTTGCGCGCCTTGTGGAACGCGACACTGCGGAAGGCGGGCAAATCCTCGACGCTTTGACGGTTGCGTCGGGCTATGAAAAAGCGCTGGGTGCGTCTCTCGCTGATGATCTACGCGCACCTCAAGTGGATGCCGACGGCCCCTCCGGATGGACGGCCCTGCCGGATTACTCCGCACCGCAGGCCTTGCCCAAAGGCGTTATGCCGCTTTCCGATTATGTTAAAGCCCCCGGTGTCCTCGCCCGCCGATTGGGGCAGATCGGCGTCGTGGACACGGAAGCGGGCGTCAACTTGCAATCCAGCCTGCAACCCGGCCAACGCCTGGTCAGCCTCGAAGGCGATCTTTGGCGTTGGGATGGCTTCCGTGCCTGGGCCGAAGATGCGCCCTCCGCGGCGGCCCTGCGCCTGCAACAACTCAACCGTCTGGAAGAGCTGAAACAACAGCTCAGCCACGCCAATGCCCGCGCCGAAGGGGCCGCACAGGCCCACGAAACCCTGCGCGCACGTCTGGCGGAACTGGTGGACGCTGACGCCCAAGCCCGCGATGCCCGCCGCGCCGCTGACACAGCCCTCAATGAAGCCAACCGCGCGCTATCCCGCGCCGAGGCGGATCGCAACCTCGCCGGGTCCCGATTTGAGGCGCTGGGCCTGGCCGTCGCCCGCCACGAAGAAGAAGCGATGGTCACCCGCCAAAGCCTCGCAGAGGCGGAGACGGGTCTGAGCGCCCTCGAAGACCTCGATGAGGTCCGCGCCCGCGTCGAAGACGTCAAAATGACGGTCGAAGCCGCGCGCCTGACCATGATGACCAAACGCTCCACCCATGATGAACTGCGCCGCGAAGGCGAGGCGCGCCAGCGCCGCACAGCCGAGATCGTCAAAGAAGTCAAAAACTGGCGCGAACGACTCGCCACAGCCGAGGCGCGCAGCGCCGAGTTGCAGGATCGAAAGGTCCAATCCGAGGAAGAGCTTGGGTCAGCGAGGGCGAAGCCCGGCGAACTTGCTGATCAACGCACTGACCTCAGCCATCAGATCAAGACCGCCGAGGCCCGCAGGGCCGAGGCCACCGATACCCTTACACGCGCCGAAGGCGCGCTACGAGATGCCATAGCAAGCGAACGCGAAGCGGAGCGCGCTGCCTCTGAAGCCCGCGAACACCGCGCCGCCTCAGAGGCCCGAGCAGATGCCGCTCGTGAAACCCAAACCTTCGCCCGCGACCGTATCTCCGAGGAACAGGACACCACGCCCGAGGCCCTCCTCAAACGCCTCGATGCCGACCCCGAAAACATGCCCAGCGCCGACGCAATTGAGGCCGATGTAAACCGCCTCAAACGCCAACGCGACGCGCTGGGTGCGGTCAATCTGCGCGCGGAAGAAGACGCTCGCGAGGTGCAGGAAGAACATGACGCGCTGGTCGCTGAAAAAGAGGACCTCGAAGAGGCCATCCGTACCCTGCGCAACGGCATCGCGTCGCTCAACCGCGAAGGTCGAGAACGTCTGCTGACAGCCTTTGAACAGGTCAATTCCAATTTCAACCTGCTCTTCAAACACCTCTTCGGCGGCGGTGACGCCAATCTGGTCATGGTGGAAAGCGATGACCCATTGGAGGCAGGCCTCGAAATCATGTGCCAACCACCCGGCAAAAAACTCGCCACGCTGTCCCTGCTCTCAGGCGGCGAACAAACGCTGACCGCACTGGCGCTCATCTTCGCGGTCTTCCTCGCCAACCCCGCGCCCATCTGCGTGCTCGATGAGGTCGACGCCCCGCTCGATGATGCCAATGTGGGTCGCTTCTGCGATCTCTTGGATGAAATGTGCCGCCGGACGGAAACGCGCTTCCTGATCATCACGCACCATGCCGTCACCATGAGCCGGATGGACCGCCTCTTTGGCGTGACCATGGGCGAACAGGGCGTCAGTCAACTGGTCTCGGTTGACCTAAAGAAAGCTGAGGCGATGGTCGCTTGACGGTTACCGTCACGGATGAATTCCGATCAAACAGACCATGCGCCCAGGCGATGGATGCCAGGATCATCGCCGCACCTGGCATCAGTCCGGGCCCTGGATCCTCACCCAGGAACATCATGGCAATAAGCACAGCCGCCAGCGGCGCAAACGACGCAGCCAGTGAGATTGTGCCCGCCTTGGCGGTCTTCAGTGCCATGGCCCAAACCAACTGGCCCATCACCAAAACGATGCCCGCATAGACCCAGACCCACTGCCACAGGATCGGTTCAAACAGATCCTGAAAGACGCTCGGTCCAAAGATCACCGTGGCACCGGTAAAGTACATCGCAGCACCGGCCACTGCGCGGTAAACCGTGAAGAGCCCCAGCGGCACCCGTTTCAGGCCCGCCCGCGCCACCAAGGTGGAGGCAACATAAGACAGCGTGCCCGCCACCGCCGCGGCTTCACCCAGACCAAAACCGGCCCAACTTCCACGATCCTGCGCGGCAATGATCCAGATTGCACCGGTCAGCGCCATCAACGCTGCAATCATTGTGCGCGTGTCGAACCGTTCGCCAAGCACCAACAGCGCCCCCATTAGAAATAGCGGCGGCTCAATCCGGCTGATGAGCGCGACATTGGATACACTGGTTTCAGAGAGTGCGAAGAAAAACAGCGCAGGCGTCAACGCGGACGACAGGAAAGCTGACAGGGTCAGGATGCGCCAGTCTTTGCGCGACAGGCGCCGGACGCGCGTCGGTTTCAGATCCCGTCGGAACAGGTACGCCAGCGGCACAACCGAAATCAGCGTGCCCAGAAAGTAAAGGTTCGAATAGGTGAGCGCATTGCGCCCACCACCCACGAGGTTGCTCGCGCCCATGTCCACGAGGCTCACCACAATTGGATTGGCCGCTGCATAAATGAGTACGGCCGCCCACGCAGCCAAAACGCCCCACAGCACATTTTGCCCTGCTGAGTTGCTCTGATAGGCAGTGGATTTGCCCAAGGCCGTGGCTTGCCGCATGGTTCATGTCCTGTTCGCGCGCGTCTTGCTGACACGCAATTAGGTTCTTTATGCACGGCAAACAGGGAAGCAGAGGTCAAACCGCTTCAATCCGTTGTGAGCGGTTGCGACCAGTGACCATGTTTGGGGACAGGCTGAATTTGCTTACAACTGTAGGTGTTTCAAAAATCACACCATTTCAGACGGTTGAGACCTATATAGGGGGTGGATCACCCCGCTTACGGCTTTGTGAGGACCTTGTGACACCGGCCTCACTGTTCGGTCTGATAAAGCCGGATTTTCACTCCACCATGGTCCACAAACGGCCCCGGTGGCGCAAAATCCAACCCAGTTGCCCGCGCCAGGCCGGCCTCTGAGGTAATAAGACCCACGCGCCATCCGCTAAAGCGCCGTCGAATTGTTTCACCCAAGGCCGCATAAAGCCCGTATAGCAGCTTCTTGTTCCCAATCCGCGCCCCATAGGGCGGGTTCACGATCAAAAGACCAGGTGTGTCACCCGGCGGCGCGGCTTCGCTCACTGGCGCGGTGCGGAAGCGGCAAAGACTCTGCAGCCCGGCGCGCTCTGCATTCGCAGTCGCCCGCTGAACCGCTCCCTGATCACGGTCACTGCCATATCCCATCAGCGCCCCTTCGACAGGATCAAACCGCCTCATCTCGCCCCACGCCTCCGCGTCAAAGCTCGCCAGTTTCTCGAAGGCAAAATCCCGCACCCGCCCGGGCAAAAGCCCAGCCGTCCGGTCTGCGGCCTCCAACACGAATGTCCCCGACCCGCACATCGGATCCACAACCGTCTCACCGGGCCG
>JBCCCZ010000058.1:0-16289 GCA_039033255.1 Pseudomonadota bacterium | reverse complement strand
GCGGGTTGATCTGTTGCGCGTCGCCCCCCAGTTCAACGATGCCGTCGCGCATGGCGGCCAGATCGACCACCGCCGGAACGCCAGTGAAATCCTGCATCAACACCCGGGCGGGGCGGTAGGCCAATTCCCGGTCCGCGCGCCCGCCATTGGCCGCCCATTCGGAAAATGCACGTATGTCATCCACGCTCACTGTCTTGTCATCTTCGAACCGCAGCATGTTTTCCAAGACCACGCGCAACGCGGCTGGAACGCGGGAAAAATCACCCAAGCCCGCCTGCTCGGCGGCCTTGATCGAATAGTATGCGATGCTGTCCTTCCCGACCGTGAGTGTTTTGCGACATTTGGCTGTGTCATGGCCGACGGTGATGGGCATAGGCTTTCCTCTGGCGTTAAGCTGGTGGTAGCCTTCTCAGAGTACTCATCCGGGCTGCGGGCACAAGGGGCTGACAAATGGTCGCTGTGGCTCATATGTCAGCCTCACCGGAGTCTCGCGAAAGGGTGATTGGCGCGTGCGGGCCACGGTTTATATTTAATCTCCTATCCAGATTATCCGAGTCAAAACGCGAGACACCGACCAGTGAAACTCTTATCCATTCTGTCTGCGGCAGCCATTGCCCTTGCTGGCACTTTTGCCACCGCCGTACAGGCCCAAGATCGCCCTGTTCTGGTGGAACTCTTCACTTCCCAGGGTTGTTCGTCCTGCCCGCCTGCGGATGCGTTTCTGCATGAACTGGCGGAGCGGGAGAATGTGATCGCGCTTGCGATGCACGTGGATTATTGGGATTACATCGGCTGGAAAGACAGCTTTGCGCAGCCCGATTTCACCGCCCGTCAGCGTGCCTATGCCCGGCTGGGCAACCGAAAGATGGTGTACACGCCACAGATGGTGGTGAATGGTAGGGACCACGTGATTGGATCCAATCCCAAGGACACAAACCGCGTGATTGACGCCCATTACCAACTGCCGGTGGAGGTGGATTTACAAGCTTCGCGTGTAGGCAATAGCATGACCCTGACAGGTCAGGCCGTGGCGGACGATGCCAGCACTGTGAGCGTCTATATCCTGCGCTATCGCCCTGAATCCACAGTGGATATTCTGCGGGGTGAAAATGCAGGCCGAACGATTTCATACGCCAATGTGGTGACGGATATGGCCGTTCTGACGCAATGGAACATGTCCCAACCGCTTGAAATGACAACAGAACTGTCCGGTGATTTGCCCGCCGTCGTGGTCATCCAGGGTGATCGTAATGGCGCGGTGAAGGCCGTGGCCAAGGTGGAATAAGACGCGCGCCACACGTCCACGCCTGGCGCGCGGGCTTTTTCAGAACGCTTTCTGCCAACCCAGCGTCAGGGTCCAATCCCGTTCCATCTGCGGTCCGTTGAGATTTTGGTAGACTGGCATCCCGGCCTCCAGTGCAAAGCGATGTCCGCGCAGCGCGCCGTTTTGCACGATCGTGTTCACGCCCAGATAGGCGGTGACGTAATCGCCACCGTAATTGTCCGGGTCGGCGGTTTGCACCGGGCCAGCGATCTGCGGATCGATGCCGCTTATATCACCGATGTTCTGCCATTCCAGACGTCCTGACAGGGATATCCAAGGCGCAGGCTGCACGCTGCCCCAGACATTGGCCTTCACCTCATTGCCAAGCGAATAGCCGTCGTTTGAACCCATCCGGATGACCCCGGTCAGCTGCGCACCATAGCCGATATTGCCGCTGCGTCCCAAAAAGGTGATGCCGGGCAAAAGGTCATAGGTGCCTGACCCGATCTGCATCGAATAGGGTAGGCGCACATTGGGGCGGGTGTTCATCGGCGTCAGGATATTGTCCCGTTCGGAGGTGGATCCGGTGGGCAGACTGAGCCCGATATTGGCGTGCACGGAACTGGACGCTCCGTCCCAAATGCCGATCAGCGCAGATACCTTCACATCGCCAAAGCCTTCGCTTTTGGTGCGAAACGTGCCCAGCCGTGTGGTGCCTGCCATGCCTTGGAAGGTGACATGGTCCATCTCTTTGGTGATGTAGGGCAGCATGGCCATCAGCGTGACGCGGTTGTTGGGTGCGTACATGGCACCGAACATGTGCATATCCATGGTCATCTGCGTTGGCACGACCCGCAGCGTGGGCGGTGCGCCAAAGCGGTTGGCGACATTGCTGACGATGAATTCCGGCGACACATTGCTGCTGCCGATCTGGTTGCCGCCCATATCCATGCGCATGAAGCGGGAGGACAGCATGATCTCGCCCGTGGCGTGGCGATGGTCACCCATCACACCGATGGGTGCATGTCCATCGGCGCGCAGGGGTTCATTGCCGGAATGGCTGTGCCCGTTACTGTGCGCGTTACTGTGGCTGTGGAAAGGACCCGCGTATGCGGGTGCGGTGAGGCAGAGCATCGCTGCTGCCAGTTTTACGATTTTCATGTTTTCCATCCCTCAGGTTCAGGGAGCGCCGTCAAAGCGCCCCTGCCTCTTGCAAACTGTCAGGTTGTGATCAGTTGGAGTGATCGTGACCGGAATGGTCATGACCGGAGTGATCTCCATCCCGTGCTTCGACGTTGAAGGTCACCTCCACCTCGCCCGCGTTCTCAAACACAAGCGTGGCTGGGATTTTCTCCCCTTCCGTCAGCGGATCTTCGAGGCCCATGAACATGACATGCAGCCCACCGGGTTTCAGCTTCACCGTCTCGCCAGCCGGGATATCGATCCGGCCGACATGGTTCATTTTGGCGACGCCGTCTTCTTCAACGGTTTCGTGGATTTCCACGCGTGGGAAATCGGCTTTCACCTCAACCAGCACATCATCTGTGTCGCCCGTGTTGGTGATGGTCATGTATCCGCCGCCCACTTTGGCACCGGTTTCAAAGGTCATCGGGTGGTCGATATCAAGACCTCCCGCGCTGTATTCATGGGCCAGCGCCGCCGTGCTGAGCGACATCGCGGCAAGAATGGAAAACGCAAGTTTCATGGTTTTTCTCCGATTGATCTGAACTTTCGGGCTTCGGCCCGCATGTTTTGAAAAGGTCAGATCACCGGTGGTGCGCGCGGCAGAGAGGCCAGGCGAAAACGATCTTTCTGCAAAAGATCAACGACATGTGGAGAGGGGGCTACGAATAACAGCCGTTGGGCGCCGCGCTCTGGCCGGATCGCCTTCGCGGTATCGGTGGCGGATTTCAGAATACAGGCAATTGCCTCATCTGAAAGCTGTGTAGCATCGCCGTTTTCATCAATGTGGAAGGTGCGCAACCCGTCGCCGGTGCATATCACGAAGATCCGCCCCTCGGACACGCCAAGCGCCATGGCCCATCCACCGGCAAAGGGTGCCAGCAGGGCGACCATCAAAAGCCATGTGGCCAAAACGCGTGTCATGTGCGATCGCATGTCTGATATGTGGCACGTGACAGGACGCGCGGCAATGGCCGGGCGTTCAATTTTTCTCCAAAGCCGCGAAGTCTTTGAAAGACTTCAGTTGCATTCTTTTAAAGGATGTGTGGTGGTTATCGCAGTCTCAAAACCGGAGCGGGGCCCAGTGGAACCGGCCCGATCCGCACGCGCCCGCCCGCGAAGTTGAGTGGGATGTCCAGCGTCTCCGGGTTGCCCGCCATCTGGGAAATGAGCGTCAGGCCGCTTTCTAGCGTATCGGCAAACCCTGGCTTCAGGGTGCCCGAGGTCACCGCCATCTGCAGGGTGTCGCGCCAGTTGCGCGCCTTCACCACGATCTCCCCTTCCGGCTGGCCATTGTAATCCACATCCACTTCACCGGCCACCAGAAGTTCCAACCGGCCCCACCGCGCTTCCACCAGTTTCACGTCGATCCGCCTAGGTTGCGGGCGGGCGTCCTCAATCGCGCTGCGGTCCCAATCCTTGTCGAAGGTTACTGTGAAATCGGCATTGAGCGCGTCAAACGCATCCGGCAACCGGCCCGCCGGATCCAGTTGAACCCGCCAGTCAAGCGCGGGCGACAGCCCATCTGCGGCGATCCCGAAACGGTAGGATGGCTGCCCTGTGGCCAGCCGCTCCACGCCCAGACGCAGGGCATCAGCAGTGGCGGCCTCCCCGGTGCTTTCGGGGGTGATCGACAGTGTCTCGGCGGTGAGGGTGGTGCGTTCAAGCGGCAGGCGTATGTCGGCGCCCATGACGGCCGAGGCGCGCATGTTTTCCGCCGAGACCTGAAATCTGTCTTGGGGCGTGGCGAACAGCTGATCGTTGGGGAAAACCGCGATCACGTGATTGGGTCGGTAGCTGAGCGCCAGGAGCTTGAAAAACGGGGCCTCCCAGGCGAGCCCTGTGTCGGGATCGGCCAGGACAAGATCGGTGAATTCGGTGTCAAACCGGTTGGGGAACCCTTGTGTGTGGAGCACGGAATATTCTGCGGCCCACCCTTCAGACCGGCGGTCTTCAAACCAGGCTGCGAACCCGGCGGTCACGCCGTTTTTGCCCACAAACCAATAGCCTGACCAAAGTGCCGCCGCGATCGTGATCGTCCCAAGCAAAAACCGCATGACCTGCCTCTTTCCCGCATCTGCCCGATGGTGTTTACAGAGAGCGCAACACGAGGGACAGCAAAATGACAATGTGGGTCTTTGGATATGGCTCTTTGGTGTGGAACCCCGGGTTCGACTATGACGAACGGGTCATCGCGTCCTTGCCTGGCTACCATCGCAGCTTTTGCATGCGGTCGATCCATCATCGCGGGACAGAAGAAGACCCCGGGCTGGTGCTGGCCTTGGATGAGACGCCCGATGCGCAGTGTTCCGGCCTCGCGCTGTCTGTGCCTGCGGGGCAGGAGAAGGCGACGCTGGATTATTTGCGCGAACGCGAACTCATCTCGTCGGCGTATCTGGAGAAAGAGTTGGAGGTTCATTTGACCGATGGCCGCCGAGTGACTGCGGTGACCTACGTCGTCGACGCGGATCACGTCCAGTATTGCGGCGGGATCGCGTTGGAAGAACAGGCGCAGATCATAGCGCATGCCGTGGGCGGGCGGGGGCTCAATACCGAATATCTTTTCAACACAACGGCCCATCTTCACGAGCTTGGCATCGAGGACGCAGAGCTGGATTGGCTGGTCACGCGGGTACGCCAGATCGTGGGATAATCCCTTGGCTTGCTACTAGATACAGACTAGACTGCGCCCAATGAAAACAGAGCCGGGAGCTGTCCTGATGGACCAGCCGGACCGCGAGGTCGAGCCGCACTTCTCGCAACCCTTCCGCCAGATCGCCCTGATGCTGTTGGTGATCGGATTGACCGGTTTTGGTGCTTTCGTAGCGCTGCCTCGGGTGCTGCCGGTGTTTCAGGCCAATCTTTACCTCAACGGATTCATCGCCTTTGTCTTCGTAATCGGCGTGCTGGCGACCTTCTGGCAGGTATTTCAACTGATCAGCTCGGTGCGCTGGATCGAAGGGTTTACTGGCGGGCGTGAGGGGGATGGAACCCAGAAAGCGCCGCAACTGCTGGCCCCACTTGCGACGTTGATGCGCGGGCGTGGCGCGCGGATGCAGATCCCGTCGGGGTCGGCCCGATCCATTCTGGATTCGGTGGCACAACGCATCGATGAGGCGCGGGAGATCACCCGCTACATCACCAACACTTTGATTTTTCTGGGTCTTCTGGGCACGTTTTACGGTCTTGCCACCACAGTGCCAGCCGTTGTGGACACGATCCGAAGCCTCGCCCCGCAGGATGGCGAAGAGGGTGTGGCCGTCTTCAACCGGCTGATGACGGGGCTGGAGGCGCAGTTGGGCGGCATGGGTGTGGCCTTTGCCTCCTCGCTTCTGGGCTTGGCTGGATCATTGGTCGTAGGGCTGCTGGAACTCTTTGCCAGCCATGGTCAGAACCGGTTTTATCGCGAGCTGGAAGAATGGATGTCGTCCATCACGCGGGTCGGCTTTGCCTCCGGCGACAGTGAGGCCGGTGGCGAAGGTGCCGGGATGGGTGGGTTCATGGATCACCTGGCCGAGCAGATGGAGGCGCTGCAAAACCTCGTCACGCAATCGGATGTCAGCCGCGCCATGGTGGATGAAAAGCTGGGCGTTCTGGCCGACAGTATTGAACGGCTGACCTTGCGGCTGAGCGACACAAACCCGGTCAATCAAGCCCTGATGCAGGTGGCGGCAGGTCAGGAACGTCTGATCAATCTGATGGAATCCCGTACGGAAAGCGCGGGCGATGGCGGGATTGATGCCGAAAGCCGCATGCGCCTGCGGTCCATTGATGTGCAAATGTTGCGCATCCTCGAAGAGATCAGCGCAGGCCGACAGGAAACCATGGCCGAAATCCGGACAGACATCAGCGCCTTGGGTAAGATGCTCTCAAAGCAGGCTGTGGCCCCGCGCAGCCCCCCCAAATCCAAGCCGGAGAAAGGGAGCTAGGCAATGGCGCTCTCCCGTCGCAGCGGCAATCGCTTTCAGGGCTCGATCTGGCCCGGTTTTGTGGATGCGATGACCGGGCTCTTGCTGGTTTTGATGTTTGTGCTGACGATCTTCATGATCGTGCAATTCGTGCTTCGCGAGACGATCAGCGGGCAGGAGAGCAAACTCGATGCGCTGTCCACTGAGGTCGCCGCTTTGGCCGATGCGCTGGGCCTTGCGCGGGACCGCAACGCGGCATTGACCGAACGGGTGGGGGAGTTGACCGTGACCCTGGGCGACGCACGCGCGCGCGAGGCAGAACAAGCCGCCCTGATCGACACGTTGCAAACCCAAGGTGCAGCACAGGAAGAGGCGCTGTCAGAGGCCGCCACGCGGATCGCGCGTTTCGAAGAGCAGGTGGCCGGGCTTCTGGCGCAGCGGGACACAGATCTGGGCGCCATCGCGGCGTTGGAGGACGCCCGCGACACGCTTTTGTCAGAACAAGAGCAATTGAACCTTGCCCTGTCCAACCTCCGCAGTGAGATTGATGAGCAAACGGAAGCCGCCCGTCTGGCCGCCGCTCGGCGCGAGGCGCTCGAAAGCCTGATTGCTGATCTGCGACGTCGCTATGCGCAGGAACAGGAACAGGCCGCGGCTCTATCGGGTCGGGTGGCGGAATTGGAAACGCAGATCAGCGAAGATGAAGCCGCCCGATTGGTGGAAGCTGCCGCAGCAGAAGCCTTGCGCGAACGGCTTGCAAATGCGGATACCGAGCTGACCGCAATGACGCTTGCCCTGGAAGAAGAGCGGCGCAAAGCGGAAGAGACGCTGACCATGCTGGCCGCTGCTCAGGCGGCTGAGCAGGAATTGGATGAACGGCTGACCACCGCCCTTCTGACGCAGGAAAATTTGCAGGAACAGTTGAGTTCTGGGGTCTTGAACGCTGAGGAGGCCCGTGCCGCCTTGGCGGAGGCCTTGGCCGCGCGGCTGGCCGCAGAAGAGGCCGCGCAAACTCAACTGACCGAGGCGGAAGAGCGCGCGGCGCTTTTGTCCCAGGCGCGGGCGCAGCTGGTGGAAGAGGAGGCGGTTTCCGCCGAGGCGCAGCGACAGCAGGCGCTGCTGAGCCAGCAGGTGGCCGCATTGCGCAATCAGCTTGGGGAATTGCAGGCCATTCTGGATGATGCCAAAGCGCGCGAAGCTGCCGCCGATGTGCAGATCCAGGCGCTGGGTCAGGACCTCAACGTGGCCCTCGCTCGTGCCGCGTCAGAAGAACGCCGCCGCCGCATTCTGGAAGAGGAAGAGCGCAAGCGGCTTGAGGAAGAGGCAGCGGATCTGCAGCGCTATCGCTCAGAGTTCTTTGGTCGGCTGCGCGACGTGTTGGGCACGCAGGAAGGAGTGCGGATCGTGGGGGACCGATTCGTGTTCTCATCTGAGGTGCTGTTTGAACCCGCGCAAGCGGAACTGGCCGAAGATGGTGAGCGGGAATTGACCCAGGTTGTCGACATTCTGCGCAATGTGGCCAACGATATTCCTGAAGGCATTGATTGGGTTCTGCAGGTCGATGGCCATACCGATAACGTGCCGATCCGCAACAGCCCCAACTTCGCTAACAATTGGGAGCTGAGCCAGGCGCGTGCTTTGTCTGTGGTGCTGTACATGGTCGAAGACCTGGGCATGCCGCCTGATCGCCTGTCGGCCAACGGCTTTGGGGAGTTTCAACCGGTGGCCCTTGGTGACAGCGCGGAAGCTCGCGCCCAGAACCGCCGCATCGAACTGAAGTTTACGGAGAAGTAGGGCCGGGTTTCACCCCGCAAGCTACTCCAATACCGTTTGAGACGTGATCACCCCGATCTCTTGCCCGTCGCGGATGTGGCGTGCCACGCCTTTGTAGGCGCCGGCCACGGTGTTGCCGGCATTCAAACGCCGGCCCCCCGCGCGAAAGGCCTGTGCCTGTGTACGCTCAAGCGTCACGGTGCTTTCAAAAAAAACGCCATCCGGCCCGCTGATCATGAGATGCAGTTCATCGTCCGGGCGCGTGCCGAAAAGATGCGCCCAGAAGACGAGCGCGCCGCCGTCAGTGGCAAGCTGCGCCGAATGGGCATCACCAATCTTGATCGTGTCAAAATTCGGTACATCGCTGGCGAACCCGGCTTGCAACAGACCGCCGGGCGCATAGGGCAGGGGCGGCTGCCAAAGCTGGCCTTCCGGGTCGGCGCCGCAGGTGCCATCCGGGTCAGGGTCAAACGGGTCCACGATCTGCCCGTCACGGCGGACTGACATATGCAGGTGGGGAAATTCTGTGTGGCCCGACATGCCGATCTCCCCCAGTTTCTGACCTGAGACGACCGCGTCACCCGTCTTCACCATCACGCTGCCAACCGCCAAGTGGCAATACTGCGTCTGCCAGCCGTCATCATGGGCGATCAACACGCCGTTGCCGCACTCCTGTCCTTTGGGAAATTGAATCGCGTCGCCCGGCAAATGCTCGGGCACCCCGTCGCGTAGGCGAAGCACGGTACCATCGGCGGCAGCAAGCACGGCGATGCCCGCCTCCATATCCCGTGCGGCAGGCAGGGCCACATCGGTGCCTTTATGGCCGTCATAGGTCAGTCGATTGCAGGTAAAGTCCGCATACTCCGAGCTAGGGTCCGTATCCACATAGTTTTGTATAAAACACGTGTCGCCCAGCGTACAATCCACCGGCAGGCTCAGCTCAAACGCGAAGGTTGCTTGCGCAAGCGTGAATGCGCCTGCACAAGCCAGAATACGCATCAATCTGCAGTTAGAAGGGGGGGCTTCTTGCCAGAAAGCTGGCGCTGTTCCGGCCCTTCCACTTTCAGATCGATCTTGCCGTCTTTGACACCCACCTTGACGATCCCGCCCTTGGCAAGCTTGCCAAACAGCAGCTCTTCAGCGAGCGGCTTTTTGATGTGTTCCTGAATCACGCGACCCAACGGGCGGGCGCCCATCTTGTCGTCATAGCCCTTGTCGGCCAGCCATTCCGCTGCAGGTTTGGTGAGCTCAATGGTGACATTGCGGTCGATGAGTTGCGCCTCAAGCTGCAGCACGAACTTTTCCACAACTTGCAGGATGACATCCTTGGGCAGCGGTGCGAAGGAAATCACCGCGTCCAGTCGGTTGCGGAATTCCGGCGTAAACGTGCGTTCGATCGCGGCGGTGTCTTCGCCTTCGCGACGGTCGCGGCCAAAGCCAATGGCGGCCTTTGCCTGTTCCGCGGCACCCGCGTTCGACGTCATGATCAGAACCACATTGCGGAAGTTCACCGTGCGGCCGTTGTGATCGGTCAGGTTGCCGTGGTCCATCACCTGCAGCAGGATGTTGAACACATCCGGGTGCGCCTTCTCGATCTCATCCAGAAGCAGCACACAATGCGGGTGCTGATCCACACCATCCGTCAGCAGACCACCCTGATCGAAGCCCACATAGCCGGGGGGCGCACCGATCAGACGCGAAACCGCGTGCTTTTCCATGTATTCCGACATGTCGAAGCGCAGCAGTTCCACACCCAGCGTGTCCGCCAGTTGCTTGGCCACTTCGGTTTTACCAACACCGGTGGGTCCGGCGAACAGATAGTTGCCGATTGGCTTTTCCGGCTCCCGCAGACCCGCGCGGGCCAGTTTGATCGCAGAAGACAGCGCATCAATCGCGTTATCCTGCCCGAACACGACGCGTTTGAGTGACTTCTCCAGATCCTTCAGCACTTCGGCATCGTCTTTGGAGACATTCTTCGGCGGGATACGCGCGATCTTGGCAACGACGGCCTCAATCTCTTTCGCGCCGATGGATTTGCGGCGTTTGGAGGCGACCACAAGATGCTGCGCTGCCCCCGCCTCATCAATCACGTCGATGGCTTTGTCGGGCAGTTTGCGATCATTGATGTATCGTGCGGACAAGTCCACCGCCGACTTGATCGCATCATTTGTGTATTTGACGCTGTGGTGGTCTTCGAAATAGGGCTTGAGACCTTTGAGGATCTTGATTGCGTCTTCCACCGTGGGTTCCACCACATCAATCTTCTGGAACCGGCGGCTGAGCGCGCGGTCTTTTTCAAAGTGCTGACGGAATTCCTTGAAGGTCGTCGACCCCATGCATCGCAGTTTTCCGCCCTGCAGCGCGGGTTTCAGCAGGTTCGATGCATCCATCGCCCCGCCTGAGGTGGCGCCGGCGCCGATCACCGTGTGAATCTCATCGATGAAAAGAACCGCATCAGGGTGATTTTCCAATTCGGTGACCACAGCCTTCAGCCGCTCTTCAAAATCACCGCGATAGCGTGTGCCGGCCAGAAGCGCGCCCATGTCGAGCGAGAAAATGATCGTTTCAGACAACACAGCAGGCGTTTCGCCCTGCACGATCTGATGTGCCAGACCTTCGGCAATCGCCGTTTTTCCCACGCCCGGATCGCCCACCAGAAGGGGATTGTTCTTGCGGCGGCGGCACAGCACCTGGATGCAGCGCTCCACCTCTGATCCGCGTCCGATCAGCGGGTCGATATCGCCACGGCGGGATTTTTCGTTGAGATCAACGCAGTATTTCGCCAGAGCACTTTCGCTTTGATCGGCGGGCTCTGACGTCCCGGTCTCTGGCTGAGATTGTTCGTTGTCCATGTCCGATACACCCTGCACGGGCCGCGTTTCGCCATAGGCCGGGTCCTTCGCCACGCCATGGGCGATGAAATTCACCGCGTCATACCGCGTCATATCCTGTTCCTGCAGGAAGTAGGCTGCGTTGGATTCGCGTTCGGCAAAAATTGCGACCAGCACATTTGCGCCGGTGACCTCCGTGCGGCCCGATGATTGTACATGGATGGCGGCGCGTTGGATAACCCGCTGGAAGGCAGCAGTTGGAACAGCCTCAGACCCGTCAATGTCAGTCACCAGATTGGACAAATCTTCGTCGACGAACTCCACCAACGTGGCGCGCAAGTCTTCTGTGTCAACCGAACACGCTTTCATAACGCGAGAGGCGTCCGGTTCATCAATCAGCGCCAATAGAAGATGTTCCAGGGTCGCAAATTCATGCCTGCGCGCATTGGCCAGGGCCAAAGCTGCATGGATTGCCTGCTCAAGTGTTGTCGAGAAAGATGGCACTGTTCTGTGCTCCTTTTATCGTGGCCGTACCGATTGGCCGCCGGTGGCTCGGATTATCACCCGGTATAGTTAAAGTTTGGTCGATACTCCGGGGCCTTCAAGTCATTTTTTCACAAGTAGGTTCAAAATTCGTGGCGGACGCCATGATTTGCCACATTTTTGCGACGATGCACTCGGATAATCAGAAATTGTCCTTTCGCGTGCGTATTTCGGTGAAGACATCTGCAACGGGCGCACCCGTCATACCCAATTTTGCCTGAATGGCGGGATCACCGGGTCTAAGGAACGGGTTTGTCTCTAGTTCTTGACTCAGCACGGAGGGGACGGTGTATCGCCCCGCGGCGCGCGCGGTTTCGATTTCTTCAATTCTCGATATAAGACGCGGGTTCTGTGGATCAATGGTAGCTGCAAAGCGCGCATTGGCGGCGGTGTATTCATGACCTGAACATATCACCGTCTGAGGCGGCAATGCGCTCAGTTTCAAAAGTGCCTCCCACATTTGCGGCTTGGTGCCTTCGAACACGCGGCCACAGCCCATCGCCATCAGGCTGTCGCCGGTAAACGCCACGGCGCTGTCGGGAAAGTGAAAGGCGATGTGACCGATTGTGTGGCCGTAGACATCTATCACCTCGCCGGATTGATTGCCGATCTTCACGGTGTCTCCTTCGCGCAGTTCGGTATCCAAGGGCGGCATGCGATGGGCATCTGCTGCGGCCCCGATTACCTTGGCGGGATGGACCTGCAACAGTTCCGGCACGCCCTGAACATGGTCGGGGTGGTGATGGGTCAGCAGAATTTGAGAGGCTGTCCATCCCCGCTCGGCCAAGGCCGCAATAATCGGTTCGGCTTCCGGCACATCGACCACGGCGGTGTGGCCGCTACCCGGATCATGGGCCAGAAAGGCGTAATTGTCCGACAGACAAGCGACGGTGACGATCTCAAGTGCCATGGTGTATTTCCCCCGTTCCTGCATGGTGTTACGGTCCAAAGTGACCGATTGGGACAGGCGCCGCAATGCATCTTGATGTGCAGGATCTCAGGAACTTTTATTACCGCAGCCCGCTGGGCCGTGCGGCCAAGGGTATCATACAAAAGGACATCTTGGAATTTTGGCCAGAGGCGAAGGGCCAGACCGTGGTGGGTTACGGTTTTGCCACGCCGTTCCTGCGGCCTTACCTGACAGATGCCCGTCGCCTGATCGCTCTGATGCCCGCGCCGCAGGGGGTGATTGGCTGGCCTCAGACAGGGCCTACCGCGTCCGTGCTTTGCGAAGAAACGTGGTGGCCGTTGGAAACGGGCCATGTCGACAAGCTGCTGGTCGTGCATGGCCTGGAAGCGAGCGAGCAGCCTGGCGCTCTTCTGGAAGAATGCTGGCGCGTTCTGGGCCCGGGGGGATCGGCCCTCTTTATAGTGCCCAACCGCGCCGGACTTTGGTCGCGCAGTGATAGCACGCCGTTCGGGTTCGGCCGACCCTATAGCCAGGGGCAGCTCGAAAACCAACTGAAAGCGCATAATTTTTTGCCCGAGCATCACAAGACAACTTTGTTCCAACCGCCATCGGAGCGGCGCATCTGGCGCAAGACTGCGAAGATGTGGGAACGGATGGGAGGGCGGCTTAGCGTGGTTGCGGCGGGTGGCGTGTTGCTGGTCAGCGCGAGCAAGCGGGTCCATGCACCCTCAGGTTCGGGCCTGCGAGAAACCGTGCGCAAACCGCTTGAAGTGTTGACGCCCAAGCCGGAAATCAAGCCGGTTTGAACCACAGGCCCTATGCGGGCCAGCACATCATAGCCCCTGATTTCGCGCATGGTGCAGGCCCAAGGGCGCGTCAAAACGTGATAGCGTTAACGACTTTTTCCCGCGTCAACGCCCCGTCCGCCACGAAGGAATCGCGAAAATTCACGCAAACCTCACGATTTCGAGTGATTAATTTTTGAGCATTCCAGCGCGCTGAACTTAACCATTTGAAATTGTGTGGAAATCTGAGATGCCACGCTTTGGCAACCATCTTGCGGGGTCTCAAAGGCTCTGATAGACCGCACACGAATTTTGCTGTGCTGCCTGCGCAGAAAAAATGAACGCGCCCGGATGTCGGTTGTTAAACCGGCCCTTTTAGTTGAACCGGGCCCAGACTTCGGAAGGGTGGACGTGTCCGAACCAGCTTCGATTTCCTCCGGCATTGCCGAACGCTATGCCACCGCCATCTTCGAGATTTTCAAAGAGGCAAAGGGCCTTGCAAAGCTCGAAAAGAACATCGCCGATCTCGGCACAGCCATTGAAGACAGCGCAGACCTGCGCGATCTGATCAGCAGCCCGATCCTGTCCCGTACGGATCAGAAGGCCGCCATCGCCGCCATCGGCAAGAAGATGAAGCTGGACAAGACCTTCCTGAACGCGCTGGGCGTCATGGCCGACAAGCGCCGTCTTTTCGTTCTGCCTCAGCTTGTCACACAGCTGCGCACGATGATTGCCGATGACAAAGGCGAGGTGACGGCGGAAGTGACCAGTGCCAAGGCGCTGACCAAGACGCAGGCCGACAAGCTTGCCAAGACGCTGAAGGCCAGCGTTGGCAAGGATGTGAATATCAAAGCGACCGTCGATGAAAGTCTCATTGGCGGTCTTGTTGTTAAAGTGGGTTCGAAGATGATCGACACGTCGCTCAAATCGCGCCTCAACTCTCTCCAGAATGCAATGAAAGAGGTCGGATAATGGGTATCCAAGCCGCAGAGATTTCTGCAATCCTGAAGGACCAGATCAAGAATTTCGGTCAAGAAGCCGAAGTTGCCGAAGTGGGCCGGGTGCTGTCCGTGGGCGATGGTATCGCGCGCGTTTACGGCCTCGACAACGTGCAGGCCGGTGAGCTTGTTGAGTTTCCGGGCAACATCATGGGCATGGCCCTGAACCTTGAAACCGACAATGTCGGCGTCGTGATCTTCGGGTCTGACCGCGACATTAAAGAAGGCGACACCGTGAAGCGCACCAAGTCCATCGTGGACGTGCCGATCGGGGATGAACTTCTGGGTCGTGTTGTGGATGGCCTTGGTAACCCGCTGGACGGCAAGGGCCCGATCAAAACCAAAAAGCGTGGTCTGGCCGATGTGAAGGCGCCTGGCATCATCCCGCGTAAATCTGTGCATGAGCCGATGGCGACCGGTCTGAAATCCGTGGACGCGATGATCCCGATTGGCCGTGGCCAGCGCGAATTGATCATTGGTGACCGTCAGACGGGTAAGACCGCTGTGGCGCTGGATACGATCCTGAACCAGAAGACCTACAATGAGGCCGCAGGCGATGATGAGAGCAAGAAGCTCTACTGCATCTACGTTGCTGTGGGTCAGAAGCGTTCCACCGTGGCGCAGCTGGTGAAGAAACTCGAAGAAAATGGCGCGATGGAGTATTCCATTGTTGTGGCTGCCACCGCATCTGACCCTGCTCCGATGCAGTTCCTGGCGCCCTATTCTGCAACGGCGATGGCGGAGCATTTCCGCGACAATGGCCGCCACGCGCTGATCGTGTATGATGATTTGTCCAAGCAGGCCGTGGCCTATCGCCAGATGTCGCTGCTTCTGCGTCGTCCGCCGGGGCGTGAAGCTTATCCGGGTGACGTGTTCTACCTCCACTCCCGCCTGCTGGAACGTTCCGCGAAGCTGAACGAAGACAATGGCGCGGGCTCTCTGACGGCTCTGCCGATCATTGAAACCCAAGGTGGTGACGTGTCGGCCTTTATTCCGACGAACGTGATCTCCATCACCGACGGCCAGATCTTCCTTGAAACGGAACTCTTCTATCAGGGCATTCGCCCGGCCGTGAACACCGGTCTGTCGGTGTCACGTGTGGGGTCCTCCGCTCAGACCAACGCGATGAAATCGGTCGCGGGTCCGGTGAAGCTGTCGCTCGCGCAGTATCGTGAGATGGCTGCCTTTGCGCAGTTTGGTTCCGATCTTGATGCCGCAACCCAGCAGCTGTTGAACCGGGGCGCACGCCTGACGGAATTGATGAAGCAGCCGCAGTACTCGCCGCTGACCAACGCAGAGATCGTGTGCATGATCTATGCCGGTGTGAACGGCTACCTTGATAAGGTCGCTGTGTCTGACGTGGGTCGTTTCGAATCCGGTCTTCTGAACCACCTGCGTGGCAAGAACCAGGATCTGCTCGACTACATCACCAACGAAGATCCCAAGATCAAAGGTGACGCGGAAGACAAGATCAAAGCCGTGCTCGATGAGTTCGCCGCGGATTTCGCATAAGGGGGAAGACAGTTGCCTTCTCTTAAGGACCTGAAAAACAGGATCGAGTCGGTCAAATCGACCCGCAAGATCACCAAGGCCATGCAGATGGTGGCTGCTGCGAAATTGCGGCGGGCACAGGAATCTGCCGAGATGTCCCGACCTTATGCTGAGCGTTTCAACCACGTGATGGGGAAACTTGCAGCATCGGTTGGAGACAGCGAAAGCGCACCCAAGCTGCTGAGCGGTACGGGCAACGATCAGACACATCTGCTAGTCGTGATGACGGCAGAACGGGGTCTGTGCGGTGGCTTCAATGGCAACATCGCCAAGATGGCTCGTGCTGAGGCTGAAAAGCTTAAGTCCGAAGGCAAAACCGTCAAGATCATCACGGTCGGCAAGAAAGGTCGCGATGCGATCAAACGGGATCTGGCGGATGACTTCATTGATCATGTCGACATGACCGAAGTGAAGAATGTGGGCTACACTGATGCGCAAGCCATTGCGCAAAACGTGCTCGACCGGTTTGACGCGGGTGAGTTCGACGTGGCCAAGATCTTCTTCTCTAAGTTCAACAACGTGGTGAGCCAAACGCCAACCATTC
>JBCCCZ010000057.1:0-16367 GCA_039033255.1 Pseudomonadota bacterium | reverse complement strand
GAACGCAAATCTGCGGGTATGATGCGCCCCGCATTGGCCACAAGCGCCGACACGGAAGCCCCGCACCAGAAGGCGTTTGATGCCTATCTGCGGTCGGGCGACGATGATGCCCTGCGCGGGCTGGAACTGGAAGGCAAGGCGCTGGGCACGGCCGTGGCGGGTGACGGCGGGTATCTTGTCGATCCCCAGACGTCTGAAACCATTCACGGCGTTCTCAATTCCACCGCGTCCATCCGGGCGATTGCCAACGTGGTGCAGGTTGAGGCGACATCCTATGACGTGCTGATCGACCATACCGAGCTGGGCCATGGTTGGGCGAATGAGACGTCTTCCGTCGCGGAGACCGGTACGCCCACGATTGATCGGATCACCATTCCGCTGCATGAGCTTTCCGCCCTGCCGAAGGCGAGCCAGCGTTTGCTGGATGACAGTGCCTTTGACATCGAAACATGGCTGGCCGCGCGCATCGGGGACAAGTTTGCCCGGGCTGAAGCGGATGCTTTTGTGAATGGTGACGGTGTTGATAAGCCTGTCGGCTTCCTGACCCATCCCACCGTCGACAATGACAGCTGGGCCTGGGACAGCATTGGCTACGTGCCTACTGGCGTTGATGGCGATTTCAGCGGCGGCGATGCGATCATTGATCTGGTCTATGCGCTGGGTGCGCAGTACCGCGCCAACGGGACGTTCGTCATGAACTCCAAAACGGCTGGCGCTGTGCGCAAGCTGAAGGATGGCGATGGCCGCTTCCTGTGGTCCGATGGTCTGGCCGCGGGCGAACCGGCGCGTCTTCTGGGCTATCCGGTGCTGATTGCGGAAGACATGCCTGACGTGGCCTCCGACGCGAACGCGATTGCCTTTGGTGATTTCAGTGCGGGTTACACCGTGGCTGAACGCCCCGATCTGCGCGTGTTGCGCGATCCGTTCTCTGCCAAGCCGCACGTTCTCTTCTACGCCACCAAGCGCGTGGGCGGGGATGTGAGCGACTTTGCGGCGATCAAGCTTCTGAAATTCGGCGTCTCCTAACGGGCGCTGGATGGTGCGGGGCCGGCTTTGGCCCCGCGCGGGAGGCGCGCGCATCTTGTGCAGGCGTTGTCTGGCTCACCCCTCCGACTGAGCAGCGACTGACGCGCGCGCCTTTTCGACAGGCCACAAAAAACGGGGGAGGGGGCATGTCTTGGAGAAAACCCATGATGCTAATTGAAGAAACTGCTGTGCCTCAGGCGGCCCTTCCGGTGGATGAGTTCAAAGCCCATCTGCGCCTTGGCACGGGGTTTTCGGATGATGACATTCAGGATGCCGTTCTTGAGAGTTTCCTACGCGCGGCGCTTTCGGCCATCGAGGCGCGCACAGGCAAAATCCTGATCACGCGCAACTTTTCCTGGGTGCTGTCAGCGTGGCGCGACATCATCGGGCAGCCATTGCCTGTCGCGCCGATTTCCGAAGTGACAGGCATGGTGATGGTGACGGCCGCGGCCAATGCATCGCCGGTAGATGCCGATCAGTTCACTTTGGTCATGGACATGCACCGTCCTGTCCTGAAGCCCACGGGGCATTGTTTGCCGAAGATCCCGTTGAACGGCACGGTTGAGATCGATTTCATTGCAGGGATTGGCGCCAATTGGGGTGAGCTTCCAGCCGATCTGGGCCATGCAGTTCTTCTGCTGGCCGCGCATTACTACGAACATCGACAAGAGGCGACGCTCACCGAGGCATCGATGCCCTATGGCGTCTCCAGCCTGATTGAACGGTACAAAAATGTCCGCGTTTTGGGTGGAGGGGCGCTGCGATGAGCATGCCGAAACTCAACCGGATTCTTGTTTTGGAAACGCCGGAGCGGGTTTCTGACGGCTCGGGCGGGTTCGCGGAAACCTGGGTGGCGCAAGGTGAACTATGGGCCGACGTGCAGTTGCGCACGGGGCGGGAAACAAGCGGCGAGGGCGGCGCGCTGTCGTCAAGCAGCTACCGGATCATGGTGCGCGCGGCCCCCTTTGGTGCGCCGTCACGGCCCTTTGCGGGGCAGCGGTTTCGCGATGGCACCCGGATTTTCAACATTCACGCCGTGGGTGAACAGGATGGCGACGGGCGGTTTCTGACCTGCTTTGCCGAAGAGGAGATGGCCGCATGAGCTATGCCGTTTCAGCCGCATTGCAGGCGGCCGTGTATCAGCAGCTTTCGACCGATCTGACGCTGAGTGGTCTGGTTGGAAATGCAATCTATGACGCGCTGCCCAATGGCACGTTGCCCGACACCTATGTGCTTTTGGGTGAGGATGTGACGCAGGATGCATCCGACGGCACCGGGGGTGGCGCGTGGCATCGCCTGACGGTGTCGGTGATCAGCGATCAGGCCGGGTTCCACACCGCAAAATCCGTGGGTGCGGCGATCAGTGACGCGTTGGTGGATGCGGATCTTCCGCTCAGCACTGGCACGCTCGTGGCACTGCATTTCTTCCGCGCCCGGGCGGCGCGCGAAGACACCGGCGACACCCGCCGTATCGACATCGTTTTCCGCGCCCGTGTGGACGCATCTTAACCCCTTCAAAGTCTGGAGAGAGACATGACAGTTCAAAGTGGCAAGGACCTGCTGGTCAAGATCGACCTCGACAGCAGCGGCAATTTCGAAACCGTGGCGGGGCTGCGCGCAACGCGGGTGAATTTCAACGCCGAAAGCGTGGATGTGACGAGCCTGGAGTCCTCGGGCGGGTGGCGCGAGCTTTTGGGCGGCGCGGGCGTGAAAAGTGCGGCCATCAGCGGGTCGGGTGTGTTTCGGGATGAGTTGGTGGATGAACGCGTCCGTCAGGTTTTCTTCGATGGAGAGACGCCAGATTTCCAGGTTGTGATCCCGGATTTTGGCGTGGTCGAAGGCCCGTTTCAGATCGCAAGCCTCGAATACGCAGGCACCCATGATGGGGAGGCGACCTATGAGCTGTCGCTGTCTTCTGCCGGTCAACTGACCTTTGTTGTGGCCTGAGGCCGCGGAGAAAGATGGAGGCAGGGGTGATGGCCAATCCGTGGGCAGGTGAAGTGGCGCTGGTTCTAGATGGCGAGCGCCATGTGCTGAAGCTGACGCTGGGTGCGCTGGCAGAGATGGAGGCAGTCCTTGATGCAGGTACCCTTGTCGATCTGGTGAAGCGGTTCGAGTCGGGTGCGTTTTCATCGCGTGATGTTCTGGCGCTCATTGTGGCGGGTCTGCGCGGTGGTGGCTGGCCGGGCACGGCCAAAGACCTTGTCAGTGCTGAAATCGAAGGCGGTCTGACGAATGCGGCACGGGTCGCGGCGGAGTTGCTGGCAAGGGCCTTCATGACGCCGGAAAGCGCCCCGGCGTGAGCGGTGTCGACTGGCCGGGATTGATGCGCGCTGGTCTGCGTGGGGCCGGGTTGAGGCCCAAGGAATTCTGGGCGCTGACGCCCGCAGAGTTGGAGCTGATGCTGGGCAAGCCGGAGGGCATCGCGCCGCTGACACGGGCGGGGCTGAAGGATCTGATGCGGGCCTATCCGGATCAGGGTGATGACACAAAGGACGATGAGTGATGGACCGGATTGAGGATCTTGACCTGCAGGTGGAAGCGCTGGACGCGCGTTTGGGTCAGGCCAGCGACATGGCCGCAGCCTTCAACAGCGAGCTGTCGAAGATGCGGGAGGCGTTTGCCGTCACGGGCCAGGATGTGGCGACGTTGGAGCGTGGTTTCAGCCGGGGTTTGACCAAGGCCATTCGCGGGGCAGTTCTGGATGGCGATAGCCTGTCGACGTCGCTCGATACCCTTGCCAATTCCATGATCAACGCGGCCTTTAATGCGGCTGTACGGCCCGTGAGCAATCATGTGGGCGGGTTGTTGGGAGATGGGCTCAGCAACCTTATTGGCGGCATCCTTCCCTTCGAGAAAGGCGCGCCGTTTTCCCAAGGCCGGGTCCAGCCGTTCGCATCAGGCGGCATCGTCAATTCGCCGACGCATTTCCCGATGCGCGGCGGGATGGGCCTGATGGGGGAGGCCGGGCCGGAGGCGATTATGCCGCTCACACGCGGCGCGGACGGGCGGCTGGGTGTGCAGGCCTCCGGCGGGCGCGCGGTCAATGTCACGATGAATATCTCCACCCCCGATGTCGACGGCTTCCGCCGATCACGCGCGCAGATCGCAGCACAGCTTGGCCGCGCCATCGGGGCTGGCAATCGCAATCGCTAAAACGAGGGGCAAGCACATGAATTTTCATGAAGTGCGCTTTCCGGCCAGTCTGAGTTTCGGGTCCATTGGCGGGCCTGAACGTTTCACCGATGTGGTGACGCTGGCCAACGGCTTTGAAGAACGCAACACGCCCTGGCAGCATTCGCGCAGGCGCTATGATGCGGGCGTGGCGCTGCGCAGTCTTGATGACATTGAGGCGCTGATCGCTTTTTTCGAGGCGCGGCAGGGTCAGATTAACGGGTTTCGCTGGAAGGATTGGACCGATTTCAAATCGTCGCGTGCAACAGCCGATCCACAGTTCAACGACCAACTGATCGGTATCGGCGACGATGTCACCCGTACCTACCCTTTGGTCAAACGCTACCGCTCCGGCAGCCAGATTTATGACCGACCCATTACCAAACCGGTGGCGGGCACGGTGCATGTCGGTTTGGGAGAGATTGAACAGCGGGAAAGTATCAATTTCACTGTGGATACCTCCACGGGCATCATCACCTTCGATCACCCGCCAAGCGAGGGTGTGGAGATCACCGCCGGTTTCGAATTCGACGTGCCGGTCCGGTTTGACACCGACCGCATTCAGACGTCACTCGCCAGCTTTCAGGCAGGCGATGCGCCTTCCGTACCGATCGTGGAGATCCGGGTATGAGCGGGTTGGAGCCGGGCTTTGCCGCCCATGTGGAGAGCGGCAACACGACGATCTGCCGCTGCTGGGCCGTGACGCGGCGGGATGGATGGACCATGGGGTTTACCGATCACGATATGAATCTGAATTTTGAAGGCATCGACTTTCGCGCCGATACTGGCCTGACGGCGGCAGCTTTGCAGCAAACCACGGGCCTTTCGGTCGACAATACCGAGGCGCTGGGTGCGCTGAGCGATACTGCGATTACCGATGAAGACATTGAGGCAGGCCGCTTTGACGGGGCTGAGGTGCGTGCCTGGCTTGTGAATTGGGCGGATGTGGCCCTGCGCGCGCTGATGTTTCGAGGTCATATTGGTGAAGTCACCCGCCGGGAAGGTGCATTTGAGGCAGAGCTTCGTGGGCTCACGGATATCCTTAATCAACCTTCAGGTCGCGTCTATCAAAGAAACGGCAACGCGGTGCTCGACCCCGAAGACCCGGACTTTGCTGTCGAGGTCGCGATTCACGAGGTTGAGAACCGGCAGCTCTTCCGCTTCGAAGGCTTGGACAGTTTTCGCGACCAGTGGTTTCAGTTTGGTACGCTGACCATGCTGGATGGAGCGGCGGTGGATCTGGAAGGGTCAATCAAGCGGGATTATTTTGAAAATGGTCTTCGCGTCATTGAACTCTGGCGTCCCATCCGAGCTTCCATTGCAGCCGGTGACCGGGTGCAATTGCTGGCGGGGTGCGACAACACGATAGAGGCTTATCAGGAAAAGTTTGCCTCACTTCTCGATTTTCAGGGTTTTCCCGATCTGCCGGGCGATGATTGGTCCTTCTCGGATCCTACGCGCTCGAACAGTCTTGATGGCGGGAGCAGGCGAGGATGATCGATCTTCAAACCCGCGTGGTGCGCGCGGCACGGGGCTGGATTGGCACGCCCTACCGTCATCAGGGGTCGCGCAAAGGGGCAGGTGCTGATTGTCTGGGCCTCGTGCGCGGTGTCTGGCGCGACGTGTTGGGTGCCGAACCCGAAGCCGTGCCAGCCTACACGATGGATTGGTCGGAGCCGCAGGCGGTGGAAGAGCTCTGGCAGGCTGCAATCCGGCACTTCCTGCCCAAGCAGCTGGAGGATGAAACCCCCGGCGATCTGCTGCTCTTTCGTATGTGCGACGGTGCGGTGGCCAAGCATGTGGGAATCGCGGGTGATGTGGGCACGCAGGCCAGCTTCATCCACGCCTATTCGTGCCATGCCGTGGTGGAAAGTCCGCTCAGCACCCCCTGGCGGCGCCGCATTGTGGCGCGTTTTGCGTTTCCGGACGATCTGAGACAGGAGGTCTGAGACATGGCAACCATTCTTCTTTCCGCGGCAGGCGCGGCCATTGGCGGCTCTATTGGCGGTACGGTGCTCGGGTTGTCGGCCGCTGCGGTGGGTCGTTTTGCCGGGGCCATCATTGGCAGGTCGATTGACCAGAAACTGATGGGGCAGGGATCAGAAGCGATTGAAACCGGCAAGATCAGCCGGTTGCGTCTGACGGGCACCGGCGAAGGCGACGCCATTGCCCGGGTCTGGGGCAAGATGCGGGTTGCGGGAAATGTGATCTGGGCCTCGGAGTTTTTGGAAAACAGGGAAGTCATTCCCGGCAGTGGGGGCGGTGGCAAGGGCAGCGCGCCGCCCACGCCCACGCAGGTTCGTTACTCCTATTCGGTCAGTCTTGCCATTGGTCTTTGCGAAGGGGAGGTCAGCCATGTAGGGCGCATCTGGGCCGACGGGATCGAGCTGTCGCGCGACAGCATCACGATGCGCTTCTATCCCGGATCGCTTGACCAACTGCCCGATCCAAAGATTGAGGCCATCGAGGGCGCAGGTACCGTGCCTGCCTATCGCGGCACGGCTTATGTGGTGATCGAAGATCTGGACCTCACCAATTTCGGCGGGCGCGTGCCACAGCTGACCTTTGAAGTGAACCGACCCGTTCAAAAGGGACTGCCGGGGGCCGATCTGGATCCGGTCCATGCGGTGCGCGGGGTTGCGTTGCTCCCTGGCTCTGGCGAGTACGTGCTGGCCACGACACCGGTGCAGGTCGCCGCTGCGGCGGGCAGCACGCGTGTTGCAAACGTGAATACGGCATCTGCGAAGTCGGATTTTCTGGTCGCACTCGATAATCTTCAGGGTGAGCTGCCCAATTGCGGTGCCACGTCGCTCATCGTCAGTTGGCTTGGCGATGATCTGCGCTGCGGTGAGTGCACGATCCAACCCAAGGTCGAACGCCGCAACGCGGACGGGATCAATCAACCGTGGTTTTCCGGCGGGCAGAATCGCGTCACCGCCCAGCTGGTGCCAACGGATGCGAGCGGTGCGCCGGTTTATGGCGGCACGCCATCGGATCAATCCGTGATCGAGGCGATCCGCGCGCTCAATACCGCCGGGCAAGAGGTGCTATACTACCCTTTCATCCTGATGGATCAGACTGAGGGCAACGGCCGCCCAGATCCCTATAGTGACGCGCCCGATCAACCTATTCTGCCGTGGCGCGGGCGCATCACCACATCCATCGCACCCGGTCGGGATGGCAGCCCCGATGGCACTGCGCAGGCCGAGGCCGAGGTTGCCACCTTCTTCGGAACGGCCACGGCGGCGGATTTTTCCATTGGCAGCGGCGTCGCCCCGCCGCCCTCGCCTCTTCAGAATTTTGATCCGTTCCGCTACACCGGAAGCGTCGGCATCAGCCCTGTCAGTTACACTGGACCCAATGAGTTCGGCTATCGCCGTTTTATCCTGCATCAGGCCGCGCTCTGCCTCGCGGCGGGTGGCGTGGAAAGCTTCTGCATAGGCTCAGAAATGCGCGGGTTGACGCAGATCAGGGGCGCCAATAACAGCTTCCCTGCCGTAACGCAGCTCCGCGCGCTGGCCGCTGAGGTGCGCACGATGCTGGGGCCGGACGTGAAAATCTCCTATGCCGCCGACTGGTCGGAATATTTTGGCTACCAGCCGCAAGACGGCAGCGGGGATCGATTCTTCCATCTCGATCCGCTCTGGGCCGACCCCAATATCGACTTCATCGCCATCGACAATTACATGCCGCTCAGCGATTGGCGCGATGGTGTCGATCATCTTGATGCACAGGATTACACCTCGATCTACGACCTCGACTACCTCATGGCGAATGTGCAGGGCGGGGAGGGGTACGATTGGTTCTACCATTCCGAGCAGGCGCGCGAGGCCCAGATCCGCACACCCATTTCTGATGGCGCGTTCGGTGAGCCGTGGATCTTTCGATACAAGGATATCTTCAACTGGTGGCGCAGCGGGCATTTCGAGCGTATCGGCGGGGTGCGCGTGGAAACCCCCACTTCTTGGGTGCCGGAATCAAAGCCCATTCGCTTCACCGAGTACGGTTGTGGCGCAGTGGACAAGGGCGCAAACCAACCCAACAAATTCATCGATCCAAAGTCATCTGAGTCGAGCCTGCCTTACTTCTCCAATGGGCTGCGCGATGACCTGATGCAGTTTCAATACCTGCGCGCCATGTCCGGCTATTGGAATGACCCGGCCAACAATCCGATCTCTGAGGTCTATGGTGCGCCGATGATCGACATGGATCACGCCTATGTCTGGGCCTGGGACGCGCGGCCTTTCCCATTCTTCCCGAACCGTCTGGATTTGTGGTCGGATGGGGAAAACTACCTGCGCGGCCACTGGATCACAGGGCGCGTGTCGGCGCAGCGGCTGGCCTCTGTGGTGGAAGAACTGTGCGGCGATGTGGGATTGGAGCATTGCAACACGGATGATCTGCACGGTCATGTGAAAGGCTACGTGGTGGAACAGGTGGCTGAGCCACGCTCCATCCTGCAGCCCCTCATGCTGAAACACGGCGCGGATGTTGTGGAACGCGGCGGCGAACTGCGCTTCCGCCTGCGTGATGGCCTTGCCGATTTTGCGGTCGATCCCGACCTTGTGGTGCGCGATGCAGAAAGCGGCACGACCATCGAAGAGATGCGCGGCTCGGACGTGGAACTCGCCGGCCGCGTGCGCCTGCGTTTCATCGAAGCTGATGCGGATTTTGAGATCGTGGCCGAAGAGGCGAGCCTGCCAGATGACGATCTGAAAACTGTTTCGACGTCCGAGTTCCCCCTCGCCATGACCCGCACGGAGGGTCGCCAAACCGTGGAACGCTGGCTGGCAGAATCGCGTCTGGCCACGGATACGGCCAACTTCACGCTGCCTCGTTCGAACCTGACCGTCGGGGCAGGGGACGTGGTCAGCCTGCCCGAGGATGGCGGTGCGGGGCTCTTCCGTGTCGACCGCGTAGAACTGCTGCCCCATGCGCAGAAAATTGAGGCCGTCCGGGTGGAGCCTGAAACCTATTCCGCGATCCCCTTCCTTGAACGGCTCGGCCCGGTGCGGACCATCTCTGCACCCGGTCTGGTGCGGCCTTTCTTCATGGATTTGCCGCTGCTGACTGGCGAGGAGGTTCCCCATGCGCCCTATATCGCCGTCACGGCCGATCCCTGGTCCGGTTCTGCGGCGCTTTACAGTTCCAGTCAGGATGCGGGCTATGCGCTCGATCAAGTCCTCAATCTGCGCACACCCGTTGGCATCACACAGACGCCACTCAATCCAGCACGCGCTGGGTTGATCGACCGTGGTGATCCGGTGCGGGTGGAGATGGTTTTCGGCACGCTCGACACCGTGGATGATGCTCAATTGCTGGGCGGGGCCAACCTGTGCGCCATCGGTGACGGGACCCCGGGCAATTGGGAATTGATCCAATTCCGCGATGCAGAGCTGGTGGAAGAAAGCATCTATGAGCTGTCCCACCGCCTGCGCGGGCAGTTGGGCAGTGAAACCCCCACCAGCTGGCCGGAAGGGTCCTACCTCGTGAGGCTGGACGGATCACCGCAACAGATCAACCTGACCGTCGCGCAGCTGGGGCTCTCGCGCTTTTACCGGGTGGGGCCCGCGAACCAACCCATCGGCGGGCCGGCCTTCAGCGTGGCGGAACTGGCCTTTGAGGGCGTGGGTTTACGCCCGCTCAGCCCTGTGCATTTGCGGCTGTCGGGTAACCCGGGCGAGGATCGAACCGCCACCTGGATCCGCCGCACGCGCATTGGTGGGGATTCGTGGCAAGGGCTCGACGTGCCATTGGGCGAAGAGAGCGAGCAATATCTGGTGCGCGTGCGGCAGGGCCAAAGCCTGGTGCGCGAAACCATCGTGGAAAGCCCCGAATGGACCTATGATCTCTCGGCACAATCCGCGGACGGGATCGTCGGCGCGTTCCGGGTGGAAGTGGGTCAGATTTCAGCGGTCGTGGGCGTTGGGCGCATCGCGCAGGTCTCTGCGGTGGCGTGATGTTGCGGTTCAAAGAACCTCACGCCAGTGCTGCCATCGCCTCATCCACCGTGTCGCAGACTGTCACGAAGTCCAAAAGCGACGGATCGGCAAACCCCTGATCCGCCACATGGTGTATGAGGCTCAATAGCGGCTGCCAATACCCCTCCACATTCAGCAAAATGAGCGGCTTTTCATGCAGCCGCAATTGCCGCCATGTCAACACCTCGAAAAACTCGTCAAGCGACCCCGCGCCGCCCGGCAGCACCACCACGGCATCGCAATTCATGAACATGACCTTCTTGCGCTCATGCATAGTCTCGGTGACCACGTAATGGGTCAGATCTGTCTTGCCCACTTCCCATTTCACCAGATGTTCTGGGATTGCGCCAAAGGTCTCCGCACCGCCCTCTTGCGCTGCATCCGCCACCGCGCCCATCAGGCCCACATCGCCCGCGCCGTAGACAAGCCGCCAGCCCTTCTGCGCGATTTCGTGCCCCAATCGCGTGGCCGCTGCCTCATAGGCCGGGTCCACGCCCAAACGTGAGCCGCAAAAGACACAGATTGAACGCGCAGTCATTCTATCACCTAGCCGTGTTGCAGGGTTGTTTTGACCCTTGATAGCTATGTTGATATGCTCACACAACTGCGCGGAACAGGCGTAGAAGGGGGTTCCGTATGAGCAAAGAGGCTGGAGGTTCGTCACTAGGCGTTGCAGGCGGCGTTTCGGTCGTTGTTGCCGCGGCGGCGGCTGTCATAGGCGGGTTCCTTTACATGGCCGGGGTGATCGGGCCGCAAACAGATGCCGCCCAACCTGAGGCTGAGACGCAAACGGCACTCGCCGCTCCGGAATCAGACCAACCCGACCAGTCCGACGTCGCGGGTACGCAACCGCCCTCGGACATCCTGCATCCTAGAATCTCGACCTTCCGGCTGGAACCTGACGGTCAGATGCTCATTTCCGGCAGGTCACAACCCGGTTGGGATGTTACCGTCCTGGTAGACGATACCGAGCTTTCGACCTTCCCAGCAGACAATAGCGGCGAATTCGCCCAGTTCCTCAGCATCGAGATCAGTGATGCCCCTCGCATTCTGCGCCTCTCCGCCCGCTCCCCCGAGACAGGTGAGGTGCTGGCCTCCCTTGAGGATGTGATCATCGCGCCGATGGATCTGAACGTCGCGCGGGCCGAGGCGGTCGAGGCGGGCATCACCGAGGACGCAACAGACACGACTGCCGAGCCACAGGACGAGACCGAAACCTCCACCGCCGTACTGATTTCCGATGAAGAGGGCGTGCGCGTCCTGCAGCCGCCCGTCTCCAGCGATCCCGCGCCAGAGGTGATGTCGGTTGTCGCCCTCGACACCATCACCTATTCCCCGGACGGCGACGTGCAGCTGTCTGGCCGCGGACAAAGCGACGGCTTCGTGCAGGTCTATCTCGATAACGCGCCCATCACCACGTCGCGGATCGAAGAAGACGGTAATTGGCGTTCCGAGCTGCCCGAGGTCGACACCGGCGTCTACACCCTGCGCATTGATGAGGTGGACGATCAGGGCAATGTCACCTCTCGCGTGGAAACCCCCTTCAAACGCGAAGACCGTGAACTTCTGGCCAATCAGGAAGACACCGACGGGGTGCGTGCCATCACGGTTCAAACGGGCAACACGCTCTGGGCCATTTCGCGGGAACGCTACGGTGAAGGGACGGCCTATGTGCGCATCTTCGAGGCCAACCGCGACCGCATCCGAAACCCCGATCTGATCTTTCCCGGGCAGGTGTTCAACGTCCCTGAGTGAGAGCTCTCAAAGCTTGTTCCAATCCGTAAGCGTGTGATGCGACTTTACCCATCGATAGTAAAGCGCCATCGTTACGCCGAAAAGAACGCCCGAAAGAACGGCTATCAAAAGAGCCGCTGCAGGCGGCATACCGTCATTGCGCCACACCAACAGATACATGAAAAACCCAAACACTGGGCCGAAAAAGCCGCCCTGCACAAGTGCTGCGCGCCAGAACCGATCATAATGGGGGGGACGTGGCCGTTTCCCAAGTCTGCGCAACAACAAGACAGGCAGCGGGATAGACTGCGAGAGCCCTTTTTCATGCATTTCCTGCACTGCCGCGTCAAACCTGCGGTCATAGTCGTTTTGCGCGTCGGTCATTGCTCCTCCTGTCGGGCTCGAAAATAGGTCGTTTGACGCCAAACGCGACGGACATGCGCGAAAGGACCGTAACGAAATTCACGTATTGTTGCGGTTGCCTTTAAATCCAACGTCCGACATGTAGATCAATCAGGAAGGGCGCGGTATCCCGCGCGCAACCATGATCGGACACCCCATGTCACAGTCTCAAAAACGCCCCCGCGTCGTGATCATCGGCGCGGGCTTTGGTGGTTTGGCCGCGGCCAAAGCGCTCAAACACGCCCCCGTGGACATCGAAATCATCGACAAGCGCAACTACCACCTGTTTCAGCCGCTGCTCTATCAGGTGGCCACTGCCGATCTGTCGCCTGCTGACATCGCATGGCCCATCCGGGGCATCTTTTCGGGTCAGGAAAACGTGCAGGTGACGCTGTCGAAGGTGGAAGCCGTCGACACCGACGCCCAAACCGTCACCCATGAATTCGGCACCGTGGATTATGACCACCTGATCATCGCCAACGGCTCGTCGCATTCGTACTTTGGCAAGGATCATTGGGCCGAACACGCGCCGGGCCTCAAGCGGATCGTGGATGCGACCGAAATCCGACGCCGCGTGCTCATCGCCTTTGAAAATGCGGAACTTTCCGACAGCACAGCCGAACAGGACCGCCAGCTGACCTTCGTGATCATTGGTGCGGGGCCCACAGGCGTTGAAATGGCAGGCTCCATCGCCGAGCTTGCCAATATCTCGCTGCAAGGCGATTTCCGCCGCATTTCTCCGGAACGGGCCCGCATCCTGCTGGTCGAAGGCGGCCCCCGCGTGCTGGGCGCGTTCCCCGAGAAACTCTCAGTCAAGGCGCAGCGCTCCCTTGAAAAACTGGGGGTTGAGGTGATGACCGGCGCCATGGTTGAAGATGTCACTGCCGAAGGCGTGACCGTCGCGGGCAAAGATATCCCCGCCGCCACCGTGATATGGGCGGCTGGTGTCAAGGTCGACAGCCTCGCCGATTGGCTGGGCGTGGAAACCGACCGCGTGGGCCGCGTGGCGGTAGAGCCTGACCTGACCGTGCCGGGGCTGCCCAATGTGACGGTGGTCGGGGATGCCGCGAAAGTGCCATGGAAAGACGGGTTGGACGTGCCCGGCATCGCGCCTGCCGCCAAACAGGAAGGCAAGTATACGGGCCGCAGGTTGGCCGCTTTGGTCGAAGGTGGCAAGGCGCCCAACCCCTTCCGCTATCGCCATCTGGGCAACCTCGCCACGATCGGACGCAACTCCGCGATCATTTCCATGGGGTGGCTGAAACTGTCGGGCTTTGTGGCTTGGTGCATCTGGGGTGCCGTGCATATCTACTTCCTGATCGGCGTGAAACGTCCGCTGTTCGTCGCGATGAGCTGGATCTCCAGCTACCTTTTCCGCTCAAAGGGCGCGCGGCTGATCACCGGCATGGACGGCCTGCGCGTCATCCGCCATCACATTCCCAAAAAGGGCTGACCCCTGGCGCGGAATCAAGGCGCTTGCGCCGCCGCGCCTTCGGCCGCTGCCCTGCAGGCGATTGCTTGCAATCGCCGAGAAGAGGGCCCCACCAGGGCCTGGCGAATTGGCAATTGCAGGACATCGCTCTGATCGAGTCCGTGAACCCGACAATAAAGCGCCGCTGTTCGTGGTTCAGGATCGCCAGACCGGGGCCTGCCAAAGCCGCTCTGATGCGCCCTTTGATCCATGTTGTTTTCCGTTGCCCGCTTCAGTACTCCTGACCCCAGCAACAGGTAGGGCCCGGCCATGGCAGACACAGACCCAGAGCTGAAAGACACCCCCGAACGCGAGGACGATGACGCCTACGCGCTCGATGAAACCGCTGTCGCGCGCATCATGCATGACGTGGATGTTGGCGATGCCGCCAAATTGCAGGCCGATCTGGCGGACATGCACCCCGCCGACATCGCCGACCTTCTCGAACAAATCACCGCCTTTGACCGCCGCCGCCTGATCGAACTTCTGGGCGCGGAGTTTGACGGTGAAATCCTGTCCGAACTGGACGAATCCCTGCGCGAAGAGGTGCTGGGTATTCTGCAACCCGAGGTCCTGGCCGACAGTCTCAGCGAGATGGACAGCGACGATGTCGTCGACCTGCTGGAGGATCTGGAAGCCGATCAGCAAGAGGTGATCCTCGACGCGCTCGAAGACAGTGACAGGATCGCGGCTGAAACAGCGCTCGCCTACCCCGAAGACAGTGCCGGCCGGATGATGCAGCGCGAAGTGGTCATGGCGCCTGAGCACTGGAATGTGGGCGAGGCCATCGACTACCTGCGCGACCAGGACGATCTGCCGGAGCAATTCTACCACATCACGCTGGTCGATCCCCGCCTGCGCCCTGTGGCCAACGTGACCTTGGGCAAACTGATGGGGTCGCGCCGCGAAGTGCTGCTGAGTTCTATCACCGAAGAGACATTTCACGTCATCCCCGTCGCGCAGGACGAAGAGGACGTGGCCTACGCGTTCAACCAATACCACCTGATCTCTGCCCCGGTGGTCGATGAAAACGAACGCCTCGTCGGCATGATCACCATCGACGATGCCATGGTCGTTCTGGACGAAGAACATGAAGAAGACATCCTCCGCCTTGCTGGCGTCAGCGAAGGCAGCCTCGCCGACCGTGTGATCGACACCACGAAACGCCGCTTTCCCTGGCTCGCCGTGAACCTCGCCACCGCGATCCTGGCGTCACTGGTCATCGCGCAATTCGAAGAGGCACTGGCCCAGGTCGTCGCCCTCGCCGTGCTGATGCCCATTGTCGCGTCCATGGGCGGCAACGCAGGCACCCAAAGCCTCACCGTCGCTGTCCGCGCCATCGCCACCAAAGACCTCACCGGGCGCAACGTCTGGCGCTTCATCCGACGTGAAGTGCTGGTGGGCCTGATCAATGGCGTGATTTTCGCGGTGGTGATGGGCATCATTGGCGTGCTGTGGTTTGGCGGTCCGGAACTGGGTTACGTGATCGCTGCCGCCATGGTGATCAATCTTGTGGCGGCTGGCCTTGCCGGCACGGCCATCCCGGTGCTCCTCGAAAAAGCGGGCGTAGACCCCGCGCTGGCCTCCGGCGCATTCGTGACCACCGTGACCGATGTGGTGGGGTTCTTTGCCTTCCTCGGCCTTGCCGTGGTGATCATGCTGTGACTGACCTGACCGAGATCAAAGCGGCCGCGCGCAAGGCGGCTTTCGCCCGGCGCAAAGAGGCGCATGCCAGAGGTCTGGCCAACAGCTCTTCTCTCCTGTCGGAGAGCCTCGCGGGGTATCGCGGTGTGCCGCTGGCGGGCTACATGCCGATCTGGACGGAAATTGACCCGCTTCCGGCCATGGCCGAGGCCGCTGCGCACGGTCCCGTCGGCGTGCCGGTCATTCAGGGAGAGGGGATGCTGCTCGAATTCTCTCGCTGGGAGCCCGGTGGCGCGCTGCGCGCGGGGCCTTTCGGGGCCGAAGTGCCCGTGGTGGATGATTTTTTCGATCCCGAAGTCCTGATCGTTCCGCTGGTGGCCTTTGACCGCGCAGGCGGGCGTCTGGGCTATGGCGGCGGGTTCTATGATCGCACGCTGGAACGGCTGCGCGCGCGTCGCGCGACATTCGCCATCGGTTTTGCCTATTCGGCGCAAGAGGCCGAAAACCTGCCGCTGGAAGCCACGGATCAACCGCTCGACATGATCATTACAGAACGCGAGGTAATCGAGTTTGGCAAATCATGATTTTTCAGCCTGTGTGGCCTGGACCGGCAATCGCGGGCAAGGCACGGCCCATTACAAGGCCTACGACCGCACCTGGAATGTGGAGACACCGGGGAAGCCGGTGATCCACTGCTCCAACGATCCGCTTCTCGGCGGCGACCCCACACTGCACAACCCAGAAGACATGCTCATCGCGGCCCTCTCGGCCTGTCATATGCTGTGGTATCTGCATCTGGTGTCAGATGTGGGCATCGGTGTGAGCGCGTACACCGATGACCCTTTGGGCCATGGTGAAAGCCAACCGTCCGGGGCCGGGCGCTTCTTATCGGCCACTCTGCGCCCGAAAATCACCGTTCCCGTCGGCACTGATCT
>JBCCCZ010000056.1:0-16405 GCA_039033255.1 Pseudomonadota bacterium | reverse complement strand
GAGCTGATGTTCGGCCAGAAAGAGGCGCTTGTGCCCGCCAAGGCCCTGATCAACGACGAAACGGTCTTCCCGCTGGAAGGCGGCACGGTGGATTACTTCCACATGATGTTTGACCGTCACGAGCTGGTTTATGCCGAGGGCGTGCCGTCGGAAAGCTTCCACCCCGGTCACGTGGGCCTGGGCAGCTTTGCCGAGGACACGCGCGAGGAGATCCTGACGCTCTTCCCCGAATTGCGGGCGGATGCGGGCAGCTATTCCGAACACGTCCGCCCCTCGTTGAAAGTGCGAGAGGCGAAGGTGCTGGCGGAAAACCCGGAGCTTTTGAAAGAGTAAGCCGCAGATCATGAACAACGCGCGATGGCGTCACTTCGACGGCATCGCGCGGTCTTTGTCCGAGCTGTGTATGGCTTTTGCTCGGCTACCTCGCTTCATGCCTGTTTGAATTGAGTGGCTTGACGGCTAGGTCGCAGGCATGTGTTCGGGTGGAAAGCCCACGATTTGGTTTGCGACAGCGGAGGCGGATGGCCGCTTCGGCATGAAGCCAGGCAATTTCCATTCACCTTCCGTGGTGGTTATGCTGGGCTGAGGTGTTTGGCATGCCAGCTTTCTGAACGTTCTGCAGGGTTCAGGGCAGTCATTATGCGGTGGTTGCGCGTGAAATACCTCCGGCGCGAAATTCGGGCTTGAAGGCGTTGAACAGTTTGTCTACCTATCAGTAGGTAGTTAAATCGCTGAACCCAGTTCCAAGACGCTGATGGTATGCAATTCACTTGGGGCGGTTTCGATCTTGGATAGAGGAGAACGTGTGATGGAACTCAATTCAGATTTTGAGGCCCGCGTGGTGGTTCATTCCAATGACCTGGCATGGGCCGTCTCTCCGATGCCAGGGGTGCGTCGGCGCATGCTTGACCGGATCGGAGATGAAGTTGCTCGCGCCACAACCATCGTGCGCTTTGCCCCAGGCAGCCAGTTTTCCGAGCACACGCATACAGGCGGCGAAGAATTTATCGTGCTGGACGGCGTTTTTCAGGACGAACACGGCGATTTTCCGACCGGCACCTATGTGCGCAATCCGCCCACCACGGCACACACGCCCGGATCGGACCAAGGCTGCACGATCTTTGTGAAACTCTGGCAATTCGACATGGAGGATCGCACTCAGTTTCGCAAAACCATGGCCGATCATCTGGCCGCCCCCGTGGCTGGTGTGGCAACGGCTGAATTGCACAAGGACGATTGGGAAACCGTGACCTATAGCGAATTGGATCCTGGTGCGGCGCTGACCCGGACGGATGAGGGCGGAATAGAACTTCTGGTTCTTGCGGGCAGTATTTCCGAGGGCGGCGATACGCTTGAAACAGGAGGGTGGCTGCGTTTGCCCCAAGGTCACATCCTTGAGGCGAGGGCAGGGGATGAGGGTGCAAAAATCTGGGTCAAAACGGGGCATCTTGCCCACGCAAAAACACCGGCCGTGGGATGAACCACGCGGCTCCTCTTGTGATCGTTGCAGGTGCCGGGACCGGTTTGGGACAGGCGCTTCTGGCCCGGTTCGAGGCCGGGGGGTATGCGCCGGTGGGTCTTGGCCGCAGCACTCCGGACAAACCGGTCGGTGCATTCCACGACGTCGATCTTTCCGACGAAACCGCAGTGCCGGAGGTGATGGCTGAGATTATCTCCCAACACGGTGCGCCAAATGTAGTGATCCACAACACCGCGGAGTTGGTCATCAAGCCCTTTACGGAGATTCATCTGAGTGATTACCAGCGCACGTGGTCTTCGATGGTGCAAACGGCTGTGCTTTTGGGTCAGACGACGCTGCAACCGATGGTGCGTGCGGGCGGGGGTGTCTTCATTGTCTCGGGCGCGACGGCATCCTTGCGAGGTGGCGCGCGGTTTTCAGCTTTCGCCAGCGCGAAATTCGCGCTGCGCGGCCTGACCCAATCCTTGGCGCGGGAATTCCAGCCCTCAGGCGTTCATGTCTGCCATGTCGTTCTGGATGGCATCATTGATACGCAACGGTCGCGTGACCGTCACAGCCTGGACCCCGCGAAGATGATGTCCCCTCAGGATATTGCGGAGGCCTATTGGCAGCTTGCCCATCAACCGAAATCCACTTGGACGCACGAACTTGATCTGCGTCCGGCATCCGAGGTGTTTTAGGGTATGACAACACTGATTATCGGCGGCGGCCTGTCCGGCCTCGCACTGGCCGACCTGCTGGAACGCAAAGGCCAAGAGTACCATCTGCTGGACGCGCGCGATCGCTTTGGTGGGCGGATCACAACCGAACATGTGGGTGACGGGTATTTCGACATGGGTCCCGCCTGGTTCTGGCCGGGTCAGCCGCGCATTGAACAATTGGTGGCGCGCTTGGGACTTGCTAAATTCGCCCAGCATGCGGCGGGGGAACTGACGTTCGAGGATGAGAATGGCCGTGTTCAACGTGGGTTCGGGTTCGCCTCGATGGCTGGGTCCTGGCGGTTGAAAGGTGGGCTCACTCAGCTGACAAATGCGTTGGCGGATCGTGTGCCAGAGCCGCGCAAACGGTTGAACGCGCAGGTCGCGCACCTTGAACGACGGGGCAGCATGTGCCGTGCGACGCTGTTGGATGGTAGCATAATGGACGCCGACCGCGTGGTTCTAGCGATGCCGCCTCGCATCGCTGCGACGATCACATTCAGCCCGGGTTTGCCCGAGGCGGCAGAGCAGGCGATGGTCAACGTGCCCACCTGGATGGCAGGACAAGCGAAGGCAGTGGTCGTTTACGACACACCGTTTTGGCGCGATGCGGGACTGTCTGGGGACGCGATGAGCCGTCGCGGTCCCATGGTTGAAATTCACGATGCCTCGCCAGCTGAGGGTGGTCCTCATGCGCTCTTTGGGTTCATAGGCGTGCCGGCTGAGGCGCGCGCGGATGAGCAGCTTTTGCGCCAGGCCGTAGAGTCCCAGTTGGTGCGCCTGTTCGGGGAGGATGCGGCCTCTCCTCGGGCGGTGTTGATCAAGGATTGGGCCTTCGACCCGTTGACGGCGACACCGGCTGATGCCACGCCGCACTACAGTCATCCGGCGTACGGCCTGCCTGGCGCGCTTCGGAACCTCTGGGATGGCCGCCTGATCATGGCAGGCACAGAAGTGGCGCAAAGCTACGGTGGCTACATTGAGGGGGCCCTGGAAGCGGCGGAGGCGGCGCTGTCTCGCTTGGAGATGAAAGAGGCTGAACGGCTATAACCGGACCGCGAGCGCCATGGAAAATCCTGTGAGATTGACCAAATGAGGCTTTGTTTTTATCGGACGACAATCGGTTCATACGCACAAAGGGCGAGGCAATGTCAGACCGACGTGATGCAATACTTGACGTGGCCGAGAGGCTGATCCGAACCCATGGCTATAGCGGATTTTCTTTTCGGGAGGTGGCCAAGGAAGTGGGCATCAAATCCGCCAGCGTGCATTACCATTTTCCAACGAAGCCCGATCTGGCAGCCGCCGTGGCCAAAAGATACCGCGAACGCTTTGCCCATGCGCTAGAGGATACCGAACGCCGAGGTGCCGAGCGCGTCATGGCATGGCGAGAGCTTTTTCGAAACGCCTTGCAGCGCGATGGGCTGATGTGCCTTTGTGGCATTTTGGCTGTAGAAGGTGATAGCCTTCCTGCGGAAGTCGCCGACGAAGCGCGCACCTTCCTGCAGCTCGGGATCGCATCATTGAACGAAGCAGAACCGGGGCGGGGGGCCAGCATCCTGTCACAGCTTGAAGGCGCCATGTTGATTGCGCGGTCCACGGGTGACCCGGGTTTTTTTGCCGAAGCAACGGAAAACCTGTCTGCGGCCTGATTGCCGGTGGCGTGTATTGGACTTGGCTCCGGCACCGCACATGGACGGTGGCGCATATTCATGGGGCAGGATTAGTCCTTTGTAAGGACGTCGTCTTCCAAATCCTGAATAGCGGTTTCGATAGCGTGAGATGACAATTTTAAACCATGGGCCAAGCAGTAGGACGAAATGTCGTCCAAGGCGAACAGTATCCAGCGCAGATCCTCAATCCCGAGGGTTTGCATTTTCTGCCAGTGTTCTGTCCAGAATGGCGATGCCAGTCTTGGTTGGTTGCAAATGTGCCCATCTAAAATCAAATCTGTCCCATCGGGTAACACCAATGTTCGGTCTTCCAAAATGCCTTTTGGCAGGGAAGGCACGTCGTTCACGTTATCCGCGGTGGGTGGTTTGATAATCACAGTTCCCCAATGTCGTCTTTCTAGTTGGTCGAGCTTCCAGAGCCTTTCGAAGACTTATAGTGGAAGATTCTTTTTAAAATTCTCCTTTAAGATGAAACATAACACATCAAGTCCGAAAAATCCAAATGTCTGGTATTTGACCCTTGAGACGTCACCCAGGACCGCGATCCCGAACCAGCTTAAAACCGAGGTTGAATGACCATCTGCCCAGAAGACGCAGCTTCTACCAGGATCGGTGTCTCATAGATATCGGTCAGTCGTTCTTCCGTCAGGACGGCAGATGGAACGTCACTGTACAAAACCCTGCCATCCCGCATCAGGATCACCCGATCGGCAAAGCCAGCGGCTAGGTTCAGGTCATGGAGCACGACCAAAACGCCAACGCCGTCCTCGGTCAGCCTTTGCATTGCTTTAAGAACTAGCGCTTGTTGACTGATATCCAGACTGGCAGTGGGTTCATCCAGAAACACGTGGCAGTGGTGCCCCATTTGCCTGTTGCCGTTAAGCTGCGTCAGGATGCGGGCCAGGTGGGCCTTGTGGCGTTGCCCTCCGGAAAGTTCAGATACGTATCTGTCTTTCATCTCCCAAAGTCCCAAAGTTCTCAATATGGGCGTGATCAGCGCGTCCATCCCTTCGGGCGCGATGTCGATTGGCACGCCAAGCTCCACCAGTTCCTGTAATGTGAATTCCGCTGACAGAGTGGGCGATTGTTCCAGCACCACGCGGCGTTGCGCTAGCTCTTTGGCGGAAAAGTGGTTGGCTGCAGTCCCCTCATAACTCACAGATGCAGCGCAAGAGGGATGCTCCCCTGCCAAAGCGGAAAGGAGTGTGGATTTCCCGGCACCATTCGGGCCGCAAACAGCCATAAGTTCACCGGGTCGCAACGCGACTGTTACATCTCGCAAAATCGGCTTGCCGCCGAGCGACAGGTTGATGGCCACCCCTTCGATCATATCCGCCGGTTCCGCAGCAACAGCCACAGAAAGAATGGACCGCCCAAAAGCGACGTGGCGATCCCGATGGGAATTTCCGAGGGCGGAATGGCATTGCGGACGAACAGATCAGCAAAGAGAAGGATATTGGCCCCCACCAACGCCGAAACGGGCAGAACCACGAAATGGCTGGACCGGATGAAAAGCCGCGTCATATGCGGCGCGACAAGGCCCACAAAGCCGATCGGGCCCGCCGCTGACACGCCCGCGCCCACAGCGATGGCCACCAGAAAGCAGATCTGGAACTTGACGCGCCCCACATCGACACCTGCGTGGAAGGCCGCGCGTTCTCCCAGTTGCATCATGTCCAACTCGCGCCGGTATCGCAGCAAAGCCAAGCTCGCCACGACCATGATCACGCAGGCAATCACCACCGTGCTCCAGTTGCTGCGCGCCAGGCTTCCCATTGTCCAAAAGGTCAATTCCCGCAATTGCTGATCGTTGGACATCAGGATCATGACCCCGATCATGGCGCCCGATATGGCGGTGATGGCGACCCCCACCAGAATGAGCCGCGCCACGGAAAACTGCCCACCAATACTGGCGGTACCCAGAACAAGAAAGGTCACGGCCATACCGCCCGCAAAGGCCGCCAAGGGTATCACAGCGACCTCAAGCACAGGGGGCAAAAGCGCAATCAGACCCGCACCCAGAACGATCACGAACACAACGGCGAGCGATGCACCCGCCGTGATGCCAATAAGCCCGGGATCGGCCAGCGGATTGCGCAACAAGCCCTGGAGGCAAGCGCCAGATATAGCGAGCGACCCACCCACCATGATCCCCAGAACCATCCGGGGCGCACGGATGTCCATTAGGATGGTTTCAGTGGCGATTGTTCCTTGTCCAATGAGTGCCGCCCAAAGCTCGGCAAAGGTCAGTGAGACCGGACCGATGGTGAGGGCACAAAACATGGCCACCATCAACAGGGCAGTCAGCCCCACATAGACCGCAACGAGCTTGCCCGGCGCAAAAGAGCGTTGAGGTGCGTCTAAGGAGACCAAAAGATTACTCCGCCACCAACGCCTCAATGGCGCTCAGCATCTGGTCCATCGCCTCGGGCGAGCGGGGTCCGAACTGCAGCATCTTTTGGCTGTTCACCACGACAAAATTGCCGTTGGCCCCGGCAGGTGTGGCCTGAATAGTGGGCAAATCCATGATCGCCCCGCTGCCACCCGCACCATCAACGTGGAACGAAGACAGGAAAATCAGCTCTGGCGCCGCAGCGACCACGGATTCCGGTGTCATCGGTTTCCAACCTTGAAACTCTGCGACATTCGTGCCGCCGACGATGTCGACCATGTCGTCGCCCGTGGTGCCGCTGCCCGCCGCGATCGGAACGCCGTCGCGCAGCGCAAGGATCAGCAGAACCCGGGGTTTGCGCGCCAGAGCATCGACCCGCGCAGCCAGATCGGCCAGTTGCGCTTCATATTCGGCGATCATCTCAGCGCCGCGGTCATCCTTGCCCACGGCTTCGGCAATGAAGCGAACTTTCTTGGCGTATCGATCCGATCCAACGCCTTCGGGCACGAATTCCACCTTCATCCCCGCAGCTTCCAGGTTGTCCATTGTCGCAGGCGGGCCCATGTCGTGAGATCCGATCAGCAGATCAGCGCCCATCGACAGCACGCCTTCGGCAGACAATTCCCTGACATATCCAATGCGGGGCAGCGCATCGGTTTCAACTGGAAAGACAGTGGTCGTATCCACGGCGATCACTTTGTCGCCAACGCCCAACTCATACAAAATCTCCGATACATCGCCGCCTGCGGACACAATCCGATCCACGCTATCGGCGAATGTGGCCTGCGTCAGAGCAATGCAGGCCACAAAGGCCCGTAACCAAGTCCTCATTTCTGTATCCCTTTTCTGAGATGCATGGCTGACCCACCGGCTTGCTTTGCGAATGCCATGTAACGGCCATATCGCGCAGAAGATCGCATGTCCACTGAACGAATGGTCGCCTGTACCAGGCCCGCCTGCGTCAAGAGTTTTTGTTCCAAGTCGCGTGGACGGGCGCGGATTGTCTGCTGTCGTGGAAGTAGGCCAAATTGAGGGCACGCCCACTGCGCCGCCGTGATGTCACGCCCCACGGTTGCCCCAGGGTCCGATTGTCAATGCCCCGGAACTCAGGCCTGCAAACTCCGGCGCGTCAAATTTTGCACATTGAGCCGAGCGCCCTCCCGCCTTATTGCAGTGGCAAAACCACGCGCGGTCGGGAGGCGACATGAAACGAGCACTGATTACAGGCATCACCGGACAGGATGGCTCGTATCTGGCGGAGTTTCTTCTTGAGAAAGGCTATGAGGTGCATGGGATCAAGCGCCGGGCGTCCTTGTTCAATACCGGGCGGATCGATCATATCTTTGAAGATCCGCATGCCAACAATCCCAAACTGCACTTGCACTACGGCGATCTGACGGACAGTTCCAACTTGACCCGCATTATCCGGGAAGTGGAACCTGATGAGGTCTATAACCTCGGCGCGCAATCCCATGTGGCGGTGAGTTTTGAAAGCCCGGAATACACGGCGGATGTGGATGCCATGGGCACATTGCGTCTGCTGGAGTCGATCCGCTTTCTGGGGTTGGAAAAGAAAACACGGTTTTATCAGGCGTCCACGTCAGAACTCTACGGTTTGGTGCAGGAGACGCCGCAGAAGGAAACCACCCCGTTTCACCCGCGGTCACCCTATGCGGTGGCGAAGCTTTACGCCTATTGGACCTGCGTGAACTACAGAGAGGCGTATGACATGTATGCCTGCAACGGGATCCTGTTTAACCACGAAAGCCCCCGTCGGGGGGAGACCTTCGTGACCCGCAAGATCACGCGGGGTCTGTCGAACATCGCGCAGGGATTGGAGGATTGTCTTTACATGGGCAATATCGACAGCCTGCGTGATTGGGGGCATGCCAAGGATTATGTGCGCATGCAGTGGATGATGCTGCAACAGGACATGCCAGAGGATTTCGTGATCGCAACAGGGCTGCAATATAGCGTACGGGAGTTCATTTTGTGGTCAGCGTCCGAGTTGGGCATGACCTTGCGCTTCGAAGGAACAGGCATGGATGAGGTGGCCATTGTCGACGGTGTCGACGGCGACCATGCGCCAGCGTTGAAACCCGGTGACATCGTCATGCGCATCGACCAACGCTATTTCCGCCCCGCAGAGGTGGAAACGCTTTTGGGTGATCCGTCGAAGGCCAAGGCCAAGCTCGGCTGGGTGCCGGAAATCACGGCGCAGGAGATGTGCGCAGAGATGGTGGCGCATGATCTGAACGCCGCCAAACGGGCGCGGCTGCTGGTCGATCACGGCTATGAAAGCCCCGTGGCGCGTGACGACTGACCGATGGCGGATACGCTATTTCTAACCGGTGGGTCCGGCATGGTGGGTCGCAATATTCAGGATCACCCGGGCGCGCGTGACTGGACTATCCTTGCGCCTTCCAGCCGTGAATTGGACCTGATGGATGCGGCGGCGGTGGAGGGCTACATCGCAGACCATCAACCCGACCTGATCGTGCATTCGGCGGGCAAGGTGGGCGGCATCCGGGCCAACATGGCCGAGCCCGTCGCATTTCTAGATCAGAACGTGATGATCGGGCGCAACGTGATTATGGGCGCGCGCGCGGCTGGCGTGACGCGGCTTATCAACCTGGGATCCACCTGCATCTACCCCCGCGCGGCCCCCAATCCTTTGCGCGAAGAGATGATGCTAACGGGGGAACTTGAGCCAACCAACGAAGGCTACGCCATCGCCAAAATCTTTGCCCTTCGCCTGTGCGAATGTATCCGGCGCGAGGATGCGAGTTTCCTATATAAGACCTTGATCCCCTGCAACCTTTTCGGGGCCTACGACAAGTTTGACCCCCAGAATTCCCATCTTCTGCCCGCTATCATCCACAAGCTGCATGCGGCCATGACAGCCGGTGACACGACGGTCGAAATCTGGGGCGACGGCACCGCGCGGCGGGAATTCATGTATTCGGCCGATCTGGCTGATGCGGTGTTCCGCGCGGCACGTGATCTGGAAACGATCCCTGACCTGATGAATATCGGCGTGGGTCACGACCACACCATCAAAGACTATTATGAAACCGTCGCCCGCGTGATCGGCTGGGATGGCAGCTTCACCCATGATCTGACGAAACCCGTGGGCATGATGCAAAAGCTTTGCGACACCTCGCGCCAGACCGAGTGGGGCTGGCAGCCGCAAATCACGCTGGAAGACGGGATCCGACGCACCTACCGTCACTATCTGGAGGCCACCACATGAGCGCGCGCTTTCCCCTCGCCACTTCCTCCTGGGACCAAGCCGAACAGGACGCGCTGCAGCGGGTGATCAAGTCTGACATGTTCTCCATGGGCGCCGAGGTGCGGACGTTCGAAGAAAAATTTGCCGAGTTTTTCGACGCGAGATATGCGGTGATGGTGAACTCTGGATCGTCGGCAAACCTGCTGATGACGGCCGCGCTGTTTTACACGCAAAACGACGATCTGCGCCTGAAGGCAGGTGATGAGGTGATTGTGCCAGCGGTCAGTTGGTCCACCACTTACTACCCGCTGGCTCAATACGGACTGGTCCAGAAATTCGTTGATATCGACCGGGCGACGCTGAACTATAATCTCGACGCGCTGGAGGCGGCTGTCACGGATCAGACCCGTGCGATCATGATCGTGAACCTGCTCGGCAATCCCAATGATTTCGACCGGATCAAATCCATCATCGGTGACCGCAAAATCGTGCTGCTGGAGGACAATTGCGAATCCATGGGTGCGACGTTCGGCGGCAAGCACACTGGCACGTTTGCCCATGTGGGCAGCTTTTCGAGTTTTTTTTCACACCATATCTCCACGATGGAAGGCGGTGTCGTCACCACCGATGATGAAGAACTTTACCACGTCATGCTGTCGATGCGGGCGCATGGCTGGACGCGGAACTTGCCGCGCGAAAACCATGTGACAGGGACCAAAAGCGATGATCCGTTCGAGGAAAGCTTCAACTTCGTGCTGCCGGGCTACAACCTGCGACCGCTTGAGATGTCGGGCGCGCTGGGTCAGGAACAGTTGAAAAAACTGCCCAAACTGATTGAAGGACGGCGAGAGAACGCGCGGGTCTTTACAGAACGGCTTTCCAACCATCCGCTTTTCACCCTGCAAGAAGAAATTGGGCGAAGCAGTTGGTTCGGGTTTTCTCTGCTATTGCGCCCCGATGTCGGGATTTCGCGGCAGGATCTTGTGACTCGGCTGGATGCGCTCGGCTTCGAATGTCGGCCCATTGTGGCGGGTGATTTCACCAAGAACCCGGTGATGCAGCATATCCCGCACAACCTCCACGGGGAAATGACCCACGCGGAATACATCGATCAGAACGGGCTTTTTATCGGCAACCATCACTATCCGATCCCGGAGGCGGCCGAGGTTCTAGCGAATATGCGGGTCTGAGGCTGTAAATCCCGCCAAAGGACGCCGATCCAAGACTTTGGATCGTAGGTCATGTCGCGCCACGTGGAAAATGAGAAGATGGACCCCTCGGTTTCATCTTGCCAGACATACTCAAATCCGCAGCCTCGCCACGGGGGAGAGTGGCGCCACCTTGATCAATTCTGCGGGATCAGACCTGCGCTGCGATGTCTTTCAAAACCTCCGCCGATGTAGGCTTCAGGATGAAACCAGCGATCGCCGGGTGCGTGTCTGCGACCTCTTCATCATCGGGATTGATGGAACTGGACACGATAAAAAGCCGCGTGCTGCCCTTGATCTCCGCATAGAGGCTGTCGAACGCATCGGCAAAAGCAAACCCATCCATGCGCGGCATGTTGATGTCGACAAAGATCACGTCGATCGTATCCCGCGCGGGTGTTTTCAGATAGCTCATTGCCTCGGTGGCATAGGCGAATTCCTTGATGTCACAATCCGGGAAAGCCTTACGGATCTGACGGCGCAGGAAGAACCTGTCGGCATCCATGTCGTCGATGATCACAGCTTGGCGCATGTCTTACTATCCTTCCTTCAATGTGACGGTGAAAGCACAGCCGCCATTGATCCCATCGCTGACGGAAATGGTTCCGCCGTGCTGTGAAACAATCCGTTCGCACAGGGACAGCCCGATGCCATTGCCCGAATATTCCTGATCCGTGTGCAGTCGGGCAAAGAGGTCAAACACGCGTTCGCGGTGTTCTTCGGGAATGCCAATACCGTTATCCTTGACCACGAAGGCCACCATCCCGTCAGGCGCCGTGGCCTGCGTCACCTCAATTTCGCAGGGTCGATCCTTGGCGCGATATTTGATCGCGTTGCTCATCAGGTTCTGCACCACCTGCAACAGAAGGCTCGGAGCGCCGCTGGCTTTGGGTAAACCACCAACGGCGATCTTCGCTTCGCTTTCCTTGATCTGCACTTCCAGATCTTTGATCGTGTCTTGCACCGTCTTTGTCAGGTCCACAGCCTCGAAGGCCAGTGTGTCGTCCTGCATGCGCGCGTAATCCAAAATCCCACCAATCCGGGCGCGCATGCGACCTGTGGCGGATCTGAGGTAATCGAGCGCCATCTGCTGATCGGGATCACTGGTTTCGGGCAGATCTTCCGTCAGGATCATCAACGCATTCTCGATCGTGTTGACGGGTTGAACAAGATCATGGGCAGCAATGAAGGCAAAGCGGCGCAACTCATTGGCGCGGGATTGAATTTCAGCTTCGCGCGCCTTCAGCCCCGTGATGTCCACATGCACGCCCATCATGCGCACCGGGTCGCCATTTTTGTCCCATTCCACAACGCGGCCCCGGCACAGCACCCAGACGATGGACCCGTCCTTATGCCAGTAGCGGACTTCGTTGTCGTAAGGCACCTTTCCCTTCGTTTCCACATGGGCTTTGAACTGCTCCATGACGTGGGGAAGATCTTCTTCGTGCATCATTTTTTGCCAGGCGTCGGGCGTGTCTTCGACCTCATGCTCTTCGTAGCCGAACATGGATTTGAACCGCGGGCTCATGAATTCAGTATGGGCGGGGATGTTCCAATCCCAGTAGCCGGCGGCCTCACTTTCCAAAAGGCCCTCCAGCCGGTCGCGCTGATTGCGGACTTCCTGTTCCAGCAGTTTGATTTGCGTGATGTCCTGAATGGCAATGACAACGCCCCGGCTTTCGCCGTGAACGGTGCGATAGGGGCGCACGCGCACGAAGGCCCAGCCGCCGTCAATTGCGCGCATTTCCCGCGCGGTTTCCTTGCCATGGTCGCGGGCCTGACGCGCGTCATCCATCAATTGCACCGTGGCATCGGGCTCCAGCGCGAGCGAGAAATTGGCGATGGGTCGCCCAATATCGGTGTGCTCAAGTTTCACATGGGCTGACAGCCCCGTGCTGAATTGTCGGATATGGAAGGCCTCATCCAGCACCAGAACGCCAAGATCAGCGGTGGCCAGCAGGTTGGAGATATCGGCAGTTGCCGCCTCAAGTTCTGCGATCTTGTCTGCGTTTTCAGCGTTGAGCGTGTGCAACTCTTCGTTGATGGATTGGGTTTCTTCGTTATTGGCCTGCAATTCTTCGTTGGAGGCGATCAGCTCTTCATTCGTGGTTTGCAGCTCTTCGTTGGATGCACCCAGATCCTGTGCTGTGGCGCTCAGCATGTCCTGAAGCGATTGCACTTCGCTTTCAAGATGCTGGACATAGGCCGCCGTCGGCGTATCGACCGTATCTTTCTTGTCCGTCTCGTCAGTATCCCCTTCCAGAACGAGATCAACCTCTCTGCGGAAGGTTAGGGCATAGGCCACGGATTGTGCTTCCCACGCGGTCCGGCGGCAGGACACATTGATGGTGATGATCTGCGGCCCGTCGACGATGCGAATGCCGCGTTTTTCGGATTTATCCTCCGTCTCCGCCCGGCGCAGAACAAGAGCCACGGCGCTGCGCAGATTGTCTTCGACCAGTTCGATAACATTGGCCGAAAACCCGTCTTTGGGCATGTGTAGATAAAGATTGTGATCCCCGAAGGTGCGCAGGACCTTGTATTGATCATCGACCACGCACACGCAGGTTTCAATGTCCAGCAACGTGTCTTGCAGCATGTCCGCCATGTCGGTCGACGGGCTGTGGCGGCGCGCGCTAAGGCGTCGGTTGCGCGGCAGCATGCGGTCCGCCACGGGAAATTCTGAGGACAGGTTTCCGCGCCGTTGCGAGGCGTCCAGCAGCCGGGTGTTGCGGTAGATGCGGGGTTTGTGCGCGACGGCCTCAAAATACCCGCCGTGCTGGCCCGGGCCCTCGGCGGCGCCCATCAAAAGGAAGCCCCCCTTGCGCAAGGAATAGGCGAAATGGGCCATCACCTTGGCCTGCACATCAGGGCTGAGATAGATCAGCAAATTGCGGCACACGATCAGATCGGTGCGGGTGTAGGGCGCATCATCAATGACGTTGTGGGCGGAGAAAAACACCTTGTTGCGCAGCGGACGAGAAACTTTGAAAGTGCCCGACTGAAAGGTGATGTAGCCCCGTTCGATCATCGTGGGCGGAATTTCATCGCGCACGCTGTCGGGATAAACACCCTGTTTGGCCGCAGCGATGGAGTTTTCGTTCACATCGGTGGCAAAGACCCGGAAATCCCGGTCTATATCGTTGTCGGTGCAGAACTTCTGCAAGAGCATAGCCAGGGTATAGGCCTCTTCGCCGGTGGAACAGCCAACCGACCAGACGCGCACAGGCCCCGCATCGGCATCGCGTTTGAAAAGCTCCGGCAGGGCAATATCTTCCAGCGCGTCCCACACGGGGCGGTCGCGGAAGAAATTGGTGACACCCACCAGAAACTCACGATGCAGGATGTTCAACTCGGCACTGTCTTTCTTCAACAGCTCCAGATAATCATGCAGCGTTTCCTGACCCTTCAGTGCCATTCGGCGGGCAACACGGCGCTTCAGCGTTGGGGATTTGTAAAGACTGAAATCAATATCCGTCTTCTCACTGACCAATTTCAGAAGGTCGGTGAATTCCTGCCCTACGTCGTTGAACACGCGCTCCACGCTGTCGATCCCGCGTTCGCGCATTTCGATGTAGCGCCAGATTTCCCCGATCATCGCATCGGGGGCGAGGACCATGTCAACGATCCCGGTGGAAATCGCGGATTGTGGCATCCCGTCGAACGCGGCGGTGTCGGGGTCCTGCACCAGCACAAACCCTTCGCGATCCTTGATGGAGCGCAAACCCCGGCTGCCATCCGATCCGCTGCCAGACAGCACCACGGCAATGGCCCGGTCACTGACGGCCTCTGACAGTGAATTCAGAAACACATCAATCGGCAGGTTGAGAGCGGGCCGCGGCGTCGGATCCACAAGGGAAAATCGCAAACCGGACCTGTCGCCCGTATCGGGATCGGGATGCAGTTCTGCGCTGCTGTCGCCTTCGGTGCCCTGAATGACGAGGTTCGATCGTGGCGGGATCAGGTAGATATGCCCGGGCTCAACGGGCATGTCATCGGCCACTTCCAACACCGAAAGCGATGTCTCCCGCCCCAGAATTTCGGACATGAGAGATTTGTAATCGGGCGAAATATGCTGAACGATCACCAGGGAGTGGGAAAAATCCGGCGGCACCTGGCTTATCAGTTGTTTGATCGCGTCAAGACCACCCGCAGAGGCGCCAACGCCAATGAGGTAAAAGCTTTTGTCGACAGCGCCAAGCGGACGCATTGGGATATTGGCGTCATCCATTCGGAAAACCTGCGTGTGTTTCTTTGCCTACAGAACTACTTCTGGGAAAAAATATCAATATAGACCCACGTTAAAGTTGCAAAATTCAGAGTGTGATGTCTTCTGGTTTTGGTTCAGGTGCCGACAGGTGGTTTGGTACATCTGGCCTATGCCTGTCTCGACATCAGCCAGCTATCCATTCCAAGGGTCTTCATGGTCTGAAAGCACCGAACGTTGCGCAACACGTGCTAGGTGCCGCCCTGCCAATGACGCTTAAGCAAAAACTGGTTTTTGAAATTCTTGAGGCCAAGCATCACCTCGGAATGGGCCACATCGGTGGATCCGTGGATATGGGTGGTCAGAAATTCGGCCACCTCGCTGCTTTCATCGCACACCACTTCGACCATCAGATCGAAACGACCCGTGACCCAAAGGATGTAGACGACCGCATCAAGAACCGCCAAGCGCTCCGCCACCGTTTGCGGTGTGACGCCGGCGGCGACCTTCAGACAGACCATGGCGTCGGCCTTGTAATCGGTGGCTGTTGGGTCGGCAATGGCCACAATCTGCAAGAGCCCGGCCTCTTTGAGACCATTCACACGGTTGCGCACAGTGCCTTCAGAGACCCCCAATTGCTGCGCGATCTCGGAAAAGGGCATGCGGCCGTCGGTTTCCAGCATGCGGATGATTTCCACATTCAGGCTGTCATCGACGGACACCGTGCCGCGCGCACGGGCCGATTTCTGCGGGTCGCCTCTGAGGGGCAGGGTCATCCATCATCTCCTGATGCGCAAATGTGAAGGTTCGCGATACCCGGGAATTAGTAGAGCCGCAAATACTCTTTGACCTCCCAATCGGTGACAGCCTGATGATATCGTTCCCATTCGTCGTTTTTGTATTCGACATAGGAATTGCGCATCACGTCGCCCATCACCTTGCCCGCCATATCGCTTGCCTTGAGCGCCTGCGTGGCGTGCCACAACGTGCGGGGTAGTCGTCGGATGCCGAGCTCTGCCAATTCCTCTTCTGTCTTTTCATACAGATCGAAATCCGTGGGGTTTCCGGGGTCCACCTTGTTGCGAATCCCCTCTAGCGCGCAGCTCAGATGCATTGCCATCGCCAGATAGACATTCATCGTCAGATCGCAGGCCCGGTTTTCGATGCAATGCCGGCTTTGCGGAAGGCGGAACTGACAGGACCGGTTGTTGAATCCGTATGTGATGTTCGTGGGCGCCCAGGTGACCGTGCCGCCTTCGAAACCGCCGACACGGGGCACCAGCCCGTTATAGGAATTCACCGTCGCACAGGTCACCGCTGTGATGGCTTCGGCATGCTGCATTAGGCCACCGACGGCCCAACGGCTTTCGTCGCTCCAATCACCGTCCTTTGTCATGAAGATGTTCTCACCGGGGCGGCTTTCATGCTGCATCGACATGTTGATATGCGCGCCCGACCGCCAATCGCCGATGGTGGGCTTGGGCATGAAGGTGACGAACATCCCGTGGTTCTTGG
>JBCCCZ010000055.1:0-16474 GCA_039033255.1 Pseudomonadota bacterium | reverse complement strand
GTTGCCGTCCTTTCGTCTTAGTGGCTGTAACACCACTCATTTGGCACATTGCGATGTCGTAGAGGGAGGGCGGCAAAACGCCTCGGCATGGTACGCCAGTGGCAGGAATTGCTGCATGGCGAACGGTATTCGCACAGCTGGTCCGAGGCCCTGCCCGATTTCGTCAAACTTGCCGAGGCCTTCGGGGCCAAAGGCATCATCGTGCAGGACCCTGCCGATCTGGATGACGCGATCATGGAGATGATCAACTATGACGGTCCGGTGATCTTCGACTGTCTGGTCACGAAGCACGAAAACTGCTTCCCGATGATCCCGTCGGGCAAGGCCCATAACGAAATGCTGCTGGGCGAGGCAGAGACCCAAGGCGTCATCGACGCCAAGGGATCGGTGCTCGTTTGATCTTTGATGAAAACAACGAACTCCACATGATGCTTCGAAGCCGTGAGCAAAAACTAGGTTTTCTAGAGATCGCGGCTTCGATCCCAAAACAGCTCGAATACGAAAAGAACCTGTCCGTCGCGCATGTGCAAAACGAAATGATTGTGAATTGGAATATGGGGCAACCCCTAGATCAAACACCCGATCCTTTCCCAGAGGAGGCCTACTCGAACGACAAAGTGACGGCCCTTTTTCAGTTCGATCGAGCCGTGGAAACCATTTGGTCGCACGTCAAAGACACGCTTAGACCAATTGCCGAGCTTCAATACGAAACCTATTCGCGGGAATACGTAACCGCCGCAGCCCAAACACGAGATGTGCTCCCGAAAAGGGGCTACACCTTCGACTTTCCAGAGGATCGTTACTGATGTCCGCTCTCAAAATCAAAAAGGGTGCCAACAAGCACTCGGCCTATAACCTGCGGCCCACCTTCTCCGACACGGTGGAAACCCACACGCTGGCGGTGATCGTGGACAACGAACCGGGCGTTCTGGCGCGTGTGATCGGGCTTTTCTCCGGTCGGGGCTACAACATCGACAGCCTCACCGTGGCAGAGGTGGATCATCAGGGCCACCAATCGCGCATCACCATCGTGACCCGTGGCACGCCGCAAGTCATTGAGCAGATCAAGGCACAGCTGGGCCGGATCGTGGTGGTGCATGAGGTGCATGACCTGACAGTCGAAGGGCGGTCCGTCGAACGCGAGTTGGCGCTGCTGAAAGTCGAAGGCAAGGGCGACAAACGCGTGGAGGCGCTGCGGCTCGCGGATATCTTCCGGACCAATGTGGTGGATAGCACGCTGGATAGCTTTGTCTTTGAAATCACCGGCCCGCCGGAAAAGATCGATGCGTTTGCCGATCTGATGCGGCCTTTGGGCCTGACGGAAATTGCCCGCACCGGGGTTGCCGCCCTGCTCCGCGGAACCTGAACGCGGCGCCGCGCAGCCCTTGAACGACTGCGCCCGAATGCAAAACCGCGCCCCGTTTGAGGCGCGGTTTTTCTTTTGTCAGTTAGAGTTCAGCCCCGGTTGCGCATCCCGTTCCAAACCCCCGCGAAGACCACCGCGAAGAGGACGTGCCCAACCAGTGCCACCCAGGTGATGCCGGTGAAGCCAAGGAAAGGCGCGTTGCCTGCCACCAGATGGGCCATCCCGTAAAGAGCGAAGACCCAGAGACCTGCGCCGTAGATGGCAGCCGCCACCAGCGCCGGCACGAAAGGCGTGACCCGCGCACGGATCGGTTCTGCGATCATCAGCCACCCCAGCGGGTAGGCCACCAGCCCCGCGAAGAAATGAAGTGCTTCGGCGCCGGGGCGGTAACCTGATCCAAAGACCGCGCTGATCGTGGCGTTGGCCAGCCCCACGGGTGCCAGCGTGGCAAAGCCGAACATCGGCGACAGCACCTGACCAAAGAGGTCAAAGGCGATGAAGGCGGCGGCACCCGCGGTGAAAAAGGCAACCAGTGCGGCCTTGATGGACTGGGTGTCGGCGCTCATGCTGGGGTTCATTGTCGTGTAAGCCATGGGTCATTTCCCTCGTGTGGATCCGCGTTTGCGGCATTGAACATGACCAAAAGATCGGTGCTCTGACCGCCTGCGTCCAGCGATCACACGTCAGCGTGAAGGATCTTGGGAATATCGGCTGTATACCGTTGTATATCGCGGCATTCTGAAACAATTCCCCGACGTCACATGACAGCGGCGCTGTCCAATTGTTTCAAAAGTGTTGCGTGTTAGGCGTGCGCCTATCCGACTTTGCGACCTGATGTGCCATGTTCGGCATTTGCCACGCCGGGACGATCAAACAAGCCCGGAAACGCGACAACATGGCACCCGCCGTTTTCCTGACCCGGCAGACCCGCAGCCTTTCGCGTCGTTTTTAGCTCTGGCTGGGTTGACTGTCCGGCGCGGATCAATTCATCGGCCAAGCCGGGATAGTGATCCTCCGCCACTATACTGGGTGACACGGCAAGTCGCAGGTCGTTTTCTTCGCGCACCTCGAACTCCACGAGATCACCCGGACCAAAATCATGCTGGCTCGTCACCGTAACGGCCTCACTCCTGAAATAGGCCAGTCTCGCATGATCCTCACACCAGATCACCGCGCAGTTCCTATTACGGTCACTCCAAAGAACAACACCGTACATGGCTTCCCCAACTCTGCTTTGACGCTTATGACGTCCTTTATTTAGGATACAAAGAGCACTCGGAATTTTCCCTTTGCAATTTGTGACAATTTTCACTTACACTGACGCTGGTTGGCGTCATATTTCGTTCAGCGCACAACTTTTGAATGAAAAGATCAAAACTATACTTTAGTGGGTTGATTTTTCACGAGAAGTTCGGCCATTCTGCTGAGTTGCAATGACGGAACACCCTGATCCATGTCAGAGACGCCTCGAAACCCCGCCGAATTGAGACAGGTTTTTGGCACCAACCTTCGGCGTTTGACGCAACAATACAAGTCTGTTTCCCAGGTTTGTCGCGAATTGGGGATCAATCGGACGCAGTTCAATCGCTATTTGTCCGGCGAAAGTTTCCCGCGCCCGGATGTACTGTACCGTATCTGCGCGTTTTTCGACGTGGACGCTCGCATCCTGCTGGAGCCGCTCAATACCGTGCAGCACGGCCTGGGTGATCTGATCAACCACCCCATGCTTGAAGGATTTTTCGGGCGCACAACGGTGGATGTGCCGGAAACGGTCTTTCCCAGCGGGTTCTACCGCTTCGCACGGCAAAGCTTTCTGGATGTGAATCTCTTTGTGATCGGCCTCGTGTTGATCGAACGGGCGGACGGATACACGTTCCTGCGCGGGTTTGAACCGCGCAGCGCGCTGAAGGCTCAGGGCCTGTCGACCAAAACCTACACGGCTGAATTCCGTGGACTGGTGATGCGACAGGAAGAAGGCGTCATGGCCGTGGTGACCCACCGCGATTCCATGTCTTGTTCGTTCAATTTTTTAGCGCAAGAGACATCATTCCAGTCCAATCTCTGGGAGGGGTATGCCTCTCGCACCGTACGCGAAAAGGTGACCGGGCGACGCGCGATGCGCATGGTGTACGAGCATCTGGGCGACAAGTGTAGCACAGTGCTGAACGTGGCGCGCGAAACCGGCGTGGTGAGCATGGACCAAGTGCCTGCCTACTACATCCATCTCTTGCGCCCGGCGGAGGAGTTCCGTTAACCCTGCGTGCTTGCACTTCCAGGCTTGTTTCGATTAATTTAACATACGTTCAATTCACCGGTGAGAGGACGATCCCCCATGGATTTCGGTTTGAATGAAGAACAACAGGCGATCTTTGATATGGCCTATGATTTTGGGCAGGAACACATCGCCCCCTTTGCCCGCGATTGGGAGGCAGAGGGCACGATCCCAAAGGATCTCTGGCCCAAAATGGGTGAGCTGGGCCTAGGTGCGCTTTATGTCAGTGAGGATCGAGGCGGCACTGGGCTGTCGCGTCTGGATGGCACGCTGGTCTTTGAAGCGCTGTCAATGGCCTGTCCTTCCGTCTCGGCGTTTCTTTCCATTCACAACATGTGCGCCAAGATGATCGACACCTTCGCCAGCGATGACATGAAGGACCGCGTGCTGCCCGATGCGATGTCGCTTCAAACGGTCCTCAGCTATTGCTTGACAGAACCCGGCTCCGGCTCGGATGCCGCCGCTTTGAAAACCCGCGCGGAGCGGGACAATGAGGGCTATGTGCTGAACGGCACCAAAGCGTTCATTTCGGGTGGCGGCTATTCAGACGCTTACGTGGTGATGGTGCGCACGGGCGGCGATGGGCCCAAGGGCATTTCCACTGTGTATGTGAAAGATGGCACGCCGGGGCTCTCTTTCGGCGGGCTGGAGGACAAGATGGGCTGGAAAAGCCAACCCACGCGGCAGGTGCAATTCGACGATTGCAAAATCCCGGGCGATGCGTTGGTGGGCGAAGAGGGTCGCGGTTTCACGTATGCCATGGCGGGGCTCGATGGCGGACGTTTGAACATTTCCTCCTGTTCGGTGGGCGCCGCGCAAGCCGCGCTGGATGCCACGCGCGCCTATATGTCGGAACGCAAGGCCTTTGGCCAAAGCATCGACCAATTCCAGGCACTGCAATTCCGCTTGGCTGACATGGAGATCGACCTTCAAGCCGCCCGCACCTTCCTGCGGCAGGCGGCGTGGAAGCTGGATCAGGGCGCGCCGGATGCGACGAAATTCTGCGCGATGGCCAAGAAATTCGTCACCGAAGCGGGCAGCAGGATTTGCAATCAATGCCTGCAACTCCATGGCGGCTATGGATACCTCGCCGATTACGGGATCGAAAAACTGGTCCGCGATGTGCGGGTGCATGAGATCCTCGAAGGCACCAATGAGATCATGCGCATGATCGTGGCGCGGGCGTTGTTGGCTGAGGCATGAACTTACGGCGCGAAATCAAACGCGTCGCGCGCCGGGCTTTCGTCCGCTGCTCGGCAAGCGATTGCTTGCAATCGCCGAAAGGAGGGCCTCAACCAAGGCCTGACGAAAGCACTCCGTTGTGCTTATGATTAAAATCCAGAAAGACCCCCAATGCCCGACATCCATATCCGCACCCAAGGCCACGCTGGTCGCATTACCCTCAACCGGCCCCAAGCCCTCAACGCCATGACCTATGACATGTGTCTGGCCGTAGAAGCCGCGCTTGACGCGTGGGCCGAAGACGACGCCATTCAACTGGTCATCATCGACGCCGAAGGCGACAAAGCCTTTTGCGCAGGCGGCGACATTCAAGATCTCTTTGACAGCGGCACACGCGGGGATTTCGCCTTCGGGCAGACCTTCTGGCGCGACGAATACCGCCTCAACGCCAAGATCGCCGAATATCCAAAACCCTATATCGCCTTCATGCAGGGCTTCACCATGGGCGGCGGCGTTGGGATTTCGTGCCATGGCAGCACCCGTGTGGTCTGCGAAAGCTCCAAAATCGCGATGCCGGAATGCGGCATTGGCCTGGTGCCGGATGTGGGGGGCTCTCTCCTTTTGGCCAGTGCGCCGGGGCGCATGGGCGAGTATCTCGGCTGCACCACCACACGCATGGGGCCTGGCGACGCGATATACGCGGGATTTGCTGATGTCTTCGTGCCTCAGGACAAATGGGCAAATCTGATAGCGGCATTGGAAGACACGGGCGATCTTGCCGCACTGGACGCGGCTGCAACTGTCGCCCCGACCGGCACGCTGCCCGGCCTTCAAGCAGAGATCAATGCCAATTTCGGCGGTGAAACCCTGCGCGACATCACGAACGCGCTGAAGGCCGATGGCGGTGACTTCGCCCAAGGCGCGCTCAAAGCCATGTCGCGCAACTCCCCGCTCTCGATGGCCGTGGGCATTGAAATCATACACCGCCTGCGCGGCCCCACCGCCGATATCCGCCGCGCGCTGGAATTGGAATACCGTTTCACCCATCGCGCTATGGAACATGGCGATTTCCTCGAAGGCGTGCGCGCGGCTGTGATAGACAAAGATCGAAGCCCCGATTGGCAGCATGATCTGGAGGCCCCGATTTCTCTGGCCGTCACCAGGATGCTGATGCCACTAGGGGCAGACAAACTGACGTTCGAAAGTAAGGGAGAGGCGTCATGAAAATCGGGTTTATCGGGCTGGGCAATATGGGCGCGCCCATGGCCGCCAATCTGGCAGCCGGGGGTCACGAGGTGACGGGTTTTGACATGGTTGAGGTCGCCGTCGACGGTGTCACCCTTGCCGCCAGCGCGTCTGAGGCCGCCACCGGCGCAGACGTGGTCATCACCATGCTGCCGAACGGCGCGATCCTCAGCGCCGTCGCGGCAGAGGTGATCCCGGCGATGCGGGACGGTGCAGTCCTTCTCGATTGTTCCACTGTCGATGTGGACAGCGCGCGCAAGGTCGCGGCGGATGCTCAGGCAGCACGAATTCTGGCCCTTGACGCGCCCGTCTCCGGCGGCATCGCAGGGGCAGCGGGCGGCACACTGACCTTCATGGTGGGCGGCGATGATGAAGGGTTTCAGATCGCCTCAGAACTCTTTGACATCATGGGGCAAAAGGCCGTTCATTGCGGCCCCTCCGGCAATGGGCAGGCCGCGAAAATCTGCAATAACATGATCCTCGGAGCCACGATGATCGTGACATGCGAGGCTTTCGCTTTGGCCGACAAACTGGGCCTGTCGCGCGAAGCGATGTTTGACGTGGTGTCCACCTCATCGGGATACAGCTGGACGATGAACGCCTACTGCCCAGCCCCCGGGATCGGACCACAATCCCCCGCCGACAACGGGTACCGCCCGGGCTTTGCCGCGGAACTCATGCTGAAGGACCTGCGCCTTGCCATGGATGCCGCGCACTCGGCGGATGCAGACACACCGATTGGCCGCGCAGCACAAGAACTCTACGCTCAATTCGTGGAAAACGAAGATGGGCTCGGCAAAGACTTCTCCGCCATGCTGCCACGGTTTGAAGGCCGGGGGCACGGCTGACGCCACATAGCTTGGCTCAGAGCGCGCGAAATCTTTAAAAGATTTCGGCCGCAGTCTTTGAAAGACTGCGTGGGTCAGACCTCCTGGACCGTCTCCTGCCCGTTTTCCAACGCGTAAACGCACCCCTGCTTATTGCTAAGCTCCCCCATCTCTTCACGGCTGAGCCCACGCACGAGCCCGCGCAGCACCTTGCCCAAAAGCCCGTGAGAGACGATCACCGTCTCCCCCGTCAGATCATCAAGCATGGCCGTCACACGCGCCTCCAACGCATCAAACCCCTCCCCGCCTGGCGCGGCTGTGTAGAGAAACAAGTCATTGCGCCCATCTGTCGGCAGATTATCCCGCAACTGACCTTCCCAAGCGCCTGTGGCCACTTCCGCCAGCCGCGCGTCCGTTTGAAACGCCCGATCCGCCAACGCAATCCGCGCCGTATGCACCGCCCGCCCTTGCGGTGACACAAGACAGGTCAGATCAGGTTTGGCCGCCAGAATAGGCGCCATGATCTGCGCCTGCTGCGCGGCCTGCGCGAGGCCAAGCTCGGTCAGCGGCGAATCCAGACGCCCTTGCAAACGGCGTTCCTTGTTCCATTGGGTTTGCCCGTGGCGCAGGAACCAGATTTTGGGTGGTTTTGTCATGGAATGCGATTTTCTGGGACGTAGATTCTGCCCCCATTGATAGGGGCTTAGCCGACCCAGCACCAGCCACCGCGCCCATGCTGTTGCTGCAATGCGGCATTTCGCAAATGGCAATTGTAATACACAGCCACGCCAATAGCTTATGCGCCAGGGAGGATGTGAAACTTACTGGCCCGAAAGGTCTTCAGAATGGCATATGTTCTTCAATCCACCTCCTCCAACCGCAACGTCATCTCAACCCTCTTGCCCCGCCTGCGCGATGCGATTGCACGACGTCGCACTTACACCAGAGTGCTGCGCGAACTTTCTTCGATGTCCACCCGCGAATTAACCGACATCAACCTTACCCGCGGTGACATCCGTCGCGTCGCCCGGGAATCGGCACAGCTTTGATAAACGCAAAACCTGCTGTTTCCAGCCGCGCGACAATCAAGGTGCGGTTGGAATGGTGGGTGATAAGAGATTCGAACTCCTGACATCTTCGATGTGAACGAAGCGCTCTACCACTGAGCTAATCACCCGTTGGCTGGTCTGTTACCGCTATTCTGCGGGCTTCGCAACAGGCGGATTTGCAGCCCCCGGCACAGGGTCAGAATTGCCCGCGCCCGCCGCCTGACCCGCCGACAATCCGGCTTTCTTTGACTGGCGAATGCGTGCGGTGATCACTCGGTTGGTTCCTGCTTCTTTGGTGCGCTTGGGCATGACCTTGCCCATAGGTTGCAAATTGAGAGGGCGTTCCTGCGCCAGCGCCTCCCCAAGCACTTCCATCATTGCCTCCATCACCGGCTTGGCAAATTTCTTTTTGACATCAGTGCGTTTGACGATCTGATCCAGCAACTCGCGCTTCTTGAGTTCTTGCCCAGGATTGGCATTTTGCCCCTCCTTCACGACTGAAAGCGCCGGTTTGGCGGCGGTGGACTTTGACAAAGGCCGGACCGTTGTTGACGGTGCAACGGTCTTGCCTGCGGCTTTGGACGCTGTGGTCGTGGCCGCCGATTTTGTCACTGAGTTCGACGCCTTTGTCTTGCGTGCTGCACTGATCTTTGCTGCCGACTTTGACGCGGTTGTCGATGATGCTTTGGACGCCTTTTTGGCGGATACTTTGGGTGCCATGACTGCTCCTCTGGCCCTTGGATTTTGTGTGCCACTTTTGTTGCACTTTTCACAACAGTATACAGGATGCACCGGATATGGCCACCGCTCAGTTGACCTTTGGTAGGTCGGGCCGTATTCAGAAACTACATCTTGCATAGGGGCTGCTCGTGAAGAAACTGCTTACAACTGCCGCGTTCCTCGCCATCATGGTTGGGACCGCCCACGCGTCCGGCGTGACCGAACCATTCATGGAACCGGAAGTGATCACGGCTGACACGTCTGCAAACGTGAACCAGCTCATGATCATTGCCGCCCTGGCTGTGATCTTTGTTCTACTTGGTGCGGCCGGCGCTCTTAGCTGATCAACCTGGACCGTCACGCACGGCACCTGCGCAGGACACGCCCTGTCAGCAATCGTGCGCGATGTCATTCAAAAAAAGCGCTCCGACCCGGGGCGCTTTTTTCATTGTAAAAACACGTCATGCGGTGATCAGGGCGGCCTAGAAGACCGCCCATCAGACGCCTAATGCGTGATCGCGCTGGACCCGTCCGCAGTGCTGGTCCGCGCAGCTTCGGCTGCAGCCGCCTCTTCCGCCGCTTCGTCCCACTCTACGGCCTCAGGCGTATCAACCAAAGCGTGCTTCAGGACGTCGGACACGTGATCGACGGGGATGATCGTAAGCCCCTCTTTCACATTGTCCGGGATTTCTGCGAGATCCTTTTCGTTTTCACGCGGGATGAGGACAGTTTTGATCCCGCCCCGCAGCGCAGCGAGCAGCTTTTCTTTCAAACCACCGATGGCCAGGGCATTGCCGCGAAGCGTGACTTCACCAGTCATGGCGATGTCCTTGCGCACCGGAATGCCCGTCAGCACCGACACGATGGACGTGACCATGGCCAGTCCCGCGCTCGGCCCGTCCTTGGGCGTCGCCCCTTCTGGCACGTGCACGTGGATATCCCACTTTTCGAACTTAGGCGGCTTCACCCCAATCTCGGGCGCAATCGAGCGCACATAGGAGGACGCGGCATCAATGCTTTCCTTCATCACATCGCCCAGCTTGCCTGTCGTCTTCATCCGGCCCTTGCCCGGCAGGCGCAGCGCTTCGATGTTCAGAAGCTCCCCCCCGACAGAGGTATAGGCAAGACCCGTGACAACGCCCACCTGATCAGCCTCTTCGGCCAGACCAAAGCGATGTTTGCGCACGCCCAGGAAGTCATCCAGATTGTCCGGCGTGACTGACACCGCCTCCGCCTCTTTCTTGATAATCTTGGTGACGGACTTCCGCGCAACTTTCGCGATCTCCCGCTCCAGGTTCCGCACACCGGCCTCGCGCGTGTAATAGCGCACGATGTCGGTCAGTGCCGCGTCGCTCAATTCAAACTCCTTGGCCTTGAGGCCGTGGTTCTTGATCTGCTTGGGGATCAGGTGCTGCTTGGCAATTTCACGCTTTTCGTCCTCGGTGTATCCCGCCAGCGGGATGATCTCCATCCGGTCCAGAAGCGGCCCGGGCATGTTGTAGCTGTTCGACGTCGTCAGGAACATCACGTTCGAAAGGTCATACTCCACCTCCAGATAGTGATCCGTGAACGTGCTGTTCTGTTCGGGATCAAGCACCTCAAGCATGGCAGACGCCGGATCGCCCCGGAAATCCTGCCCCATCTTGTCGATCTCATCGAGCAGGATCAGCGGGTTCGTCGTCTTCGCCTTTTTCAGCGCCTGAATGATCTTGCCGGGCATGGACCCGATATAGGTCCGCCGGTGACCGCGAATTTCGCTTTCATCGCGCACACCGCCAAGGGAAATACGAATGAATTCCCGCCCCGTTGCACGCGCGACAGATTTACCTAAGGACGTTTTCCCCACGCCGGGCGGCCCCACAAGGCACATGATTGGGCCCTTGAGTTTTTTCGACCGCTGCTGCACCGCGAGGTATTCCACGATCCGCTCTTTGACCTTTTCGAGACCAAAGTGATCGGCATCCAGAATGTCCTGCGCCTTGTTCAGATCTTTTTTCACGCGCGATTTGGTGCCCCACGGAATGGACAGCATCCAATCGAGATAGTTGCGAACCACGGTCGCTTCGGCGCTCATCGGGCTCATGTTCTTTAGCTTTTTCAGCTCACCCTCGGCCTTCTCACGCGCTTCTGTGCTGAGCTTGGTCTCTTCGATTTTGGCCTCAAGCTCGGCCACTTCGCCGTCGCCCTCTTCGCCGTCGCCCAGCTCCTTCTGAATGGCTTTCATTTGCTCATTCAGATAGTATTCGCGCTGCGTGCGCTCCATCTGGGATTTGACGCGGGTTTTGATCTTCTTTTCCACCTGCAGCACGGACATTTCGCCCTGCATCAGGCCATAGACCTTCTCCAGCCGCTCCGACACAGACAGTGTTTCCAAAAGCTCCTGCTTCTGCGCCACCTCAATGCCCAGATGGCCCGAGACGAGATCGGCAAGCTTCGCAGGCTCTTCGCTTTCTGACACGGCGGACAGTGCTTCTTCGGGGATATTTTTCTTCACCTTGGCGTAGCGGGCAAATTCATCCGTAACAGTGCGCAACAGCGCCTCTATCGTCGACGCATCGCCGGGCATCTCCGCGAGATATTCCGCGCGCGCCTCGAAGAAATCGTCGTTTTCTAAGTATTCAAGGATCTTGACCCGCGTCACCCCTTCCACCAGCACCTTCACCGTGCCATCGGGCAGCTTCAACAGCTGCAAGACATTGGCCAGCACGCCGGTGCGGTAGATGCCTTCAGCATTCGGGTCGTCATCGCCTGGGTCAATCTGGCTCGACAGCAAAATTTGCTTGTCGTCCTGCATCACCTCTTCCAGTGCCCGGACCGATTTGTCACGCCCCACGAAAAGCGGCACGATCATGTGGGGGAAAACCACGATATCGCGCAGCGGCAGCACTGGGTAAGATGTGTTGAGGAAATCTTGCATGCTCTTATCCTTGTTTTTGGCAAGAAAACTCCGGCCCCTACATTAGGCAGCCGCCGGTTTTCTCCATCTGTTCTTAAGAAATGGGGCAAGGGCCCATGCATTTCAACTGACTCGTTTCGGGGCAGAATGACGGGGCTTTCACCCAGCCTCAAGGGCGCAAAAGCCGCAATGCATCGTAAATTGACATCAAAAGTCGAAAGCACCTTTTATAACAACCCACAAGAGTGCGGTGTTAATCCAAAAATGCCTTCTCCACTACGTATTCGCGAGGTTCGGAATTGGCCCCTTCACGCAGCCCGTATTCTTCCAGCAGTTCCTTGATCTCCAGATTGAAGGCCAGATTGCCGCAAACCATGGCGCGGTCCTGCTCAGGATTGATGAGGTCTACGCCCAAATCTTCGAACACAGCCCCTGACCGCATCAAATCAGTAATCCGCCCCATTTTCGGGCTCTCTTCGCGAGTGGTTGTGGGGTAATACCGCAGTTTTTCGTGGAAATTTTCGCCGATCAACTCTTCCAGCATCTCGTCGCTGCGAATGGACTCGATCAAGGTGCGGCCATAGTCCAGCTCCCCCACCTCGCGGCAGGTATGGGTGATGATCACCTCGTCATAATCATGATAGGTCTGCGGATCGCGCAACAGCGACGCGAAAGGGGCAAAACCTGTGCCCGTCGCGAAGAACCAGATGCGCTTGCCCGGCAGCAGCGCATCATGGACCAGCGTGCCAACCGGCTTGGGTCGCATGATCAACTCATCGCCAGGTTGGATATGCTGCAGTTTTGAGGTCAGCGGGCCGTTCTCAACGATAATAGAATAAAACTCCATTTCCTCGTCCCAGGACGGGCTTGCGATGGAATAGGCCCGCAACAGCGGCTTTTCCCGGCCCGTCTTCTCGTCCGTGTGCATGAGCCCGATCATCACGAACTCACCCGACCGAAACCGAAGCGACGCGGGTCGTGTGACGCGAAACGAGAAAAGCTTTTCTGTCCAATGTGTTACTGACGTAACTTTCTGTGCATCAGGCATTGCTTTTGCAGGTTTGGTCGCAGTTTGCGGCTCTGGCATAGGGAGGTACCGAAAATGATGATGTCTAGCTGGCGGGGGCGCGCTTTGATGGCATGTAGCCAGATCACCCATCATGTGTCCAGACATGGCGATGAATTTGCAACATAATCAGCAGCGTCTGAACTTTAAATCTGACCAATAATCTCTTGGTTTTGCTCAGAAAGTGCGGATCTTGCGGCGCGCGGCTCCAACCCGATGAATGTCAGCGCCGCGCCCGAAAGCTCTGCCGCATCCAGATCCTGGGAAAAGCGATCCAGCCGTGTGGCCAGCACGCGTTGATCTGGCCGCGTGGCATTTTCGATCACGGTGACCGGCAGATCGCGCCCCGCCCCATACATCAGCAGGCGCCCCTGCACGAAGCGTGCAGATCGTTTGCCCATGTAAATCGCTGCCACCGCGCCGGGTTTGACCAGCCCGCGCCAATCATGTTCGGCAAAACCCTTCATGTCATGGCCCGTCACGAAACGAACCGAAGAGTTGCGGCCCCGCTCGGTCAGGCTTTGGCCGATGGCGGCAGAGGCCGCAGACGCGGCCGTGATGCCGGGCACAATGCTCCAAGTGATCCCGGCCGCGTCCAGCGCCGCGATCTCCTCGTCCAGCCGGGCGAACAGGGTTGGATCGCCGCCTTTAAGGCGCACCACCTGTGCGCCTTCCAGGCTATGTTCCACGATCAAGCCGTTGATTTCGTTTTGTTCTGTCGACGGGCCAAAGCCTTTTTTGCCCGCGTCAATGATGATGGCTTCACGCCGGGCCAACTCCAGGATCTCCGGGCTCACGAGGCGGTCGTGGATCACCACATCCGCCTCATCAAGCGCTTTGCGGGCCTTCAATGTCAGCAGTTCCGGATCACCAGGACCTGCGCCTACGAAGGCCACATGCCCCTCGCGCCTTTCCCGTTTTTTATGTGTCCTCAGAAGGGCTTCCAACGCGTCGTTTATCCCTTCCTCGCCCGTCTCTTCCATCGCGCGCGGGCCCGAATTGAAGTAATAATCCCGCCAGAAATCTCGGCGAGGACGGCCAAAAGGCAGCGCCTCCACCGCGTGACGGAACGCCTTGCCGATACGCGCCAGCGTACCCAGCGTGGCAGGCAATCGTTCTTCAATATCAGCCTTGATCGCGCGCGCCAGCACGGGGGCGGCCCCTTCGGTGCCGATGGCAACGGTCACCGGATCGCGGTCCACGATGGCCGGGGTTATGAACTGGCTGTCTTGCAGGTTGTCGACGATATTCGCGAGCGCCCCTTCCACCCGAGCGATGGTCGATGTGCGGGCATCTTCAAATTCGTCTTCATCCGCGGCGTAAAACAATGTGGCGCCCACCACATCGCCCGATTCCAGAGCACGAGGGATGTAGGTCAGGCGGCCTTCTGCGGCCCAATCGAGGATCTCCTGATCGGCCTCTTCGGCGAAGACGCTGACCTGCGCTTCGGTCTTCAGGATCAGACGCAGCTTGGCCACGGCCGCCTCGCCCCCACCGGAGAGAACGACGCGCTTGCCCTCAAGGGCCACAAAGATGGGAAAGTGTTTCACTGTGCCGGTCCATTCGCGGTTGACTTGGAGTGTAATATAGAAAATATTCCCGGTTTGACGCTATATGCCCGCTTAAATAAGGACATATGTTCGCTTTTGCCTGGCATGGGCGCGGCATGTTCCAGAAGAGAAGGAATAATAGGATGTCTGTTCGTCTAGACGATCTGGACCGGAAAATTCTCAGCGAGCTGCAACGCGACGGTGGGCTGTCGCTGGATGATATTGCCAAGCTTGTAGGCAGTTCCAAGACGCCTGTGTGGAACCGGATTCGCAAGATGCGCGAAGGCGGTGTGATCCGGCAGCAGACCTATCTGCTGGATGCCGAGGCGCTTGGGTTCGAGGCCTGTTTTTTCGTGCTGATCCGCACGTCAGAACATGATGCAAGCTGGCAGGTTGCGTTTCTGAAGGCGCTGCATGAACGGCCCGAGGTGCAGGAAGCGCACAGGCTGGCGGGTGATATCGACTACATCCTCAAGGTCCGCGTGGCCAATGCGCGGGCCTATGATGTGTTTTACCAAGCGCTGATTTCTGAGGTGAAGGTCTATAACGTGACCGCGCTTCTTTCGATGGAAGAGATCAAATCGACCACGATGCTCCCGCTGTGAGGGCGGGATCGTGAGTATTTCGGGAAAGATGAAGCGGCGCTCAGGACGCGGCTAACGCTCTGATGATAGGTACAAAATCCTCGGCCTTGAGGCTTGCACCGCCCACGAGGGCACCATCCACATTGTCGGTCGCGAAAATCTCTGCGGCGTTGGTGGGTTTGACGGACCCGCCATAGAGAAGGCGCATCCCCTGCCCGTCATCTCCGAACCGATGGATCAGGCGGCCGCGGATGAAATCGTGGACCTCGTCAATCTCAATCGTGGTGGCGGTGCGGCCTGTGCCGATGGCCCAGACGGGCTCATAGGCGATGATCGTATTGGCCGCCGTGCTGACATCGGGCACTGACGTGGCCAACTGTCCGCCAATGATGTCGAGCGTGTTCTTGGCCAGGCGCTGATCCTCGGACTCGCCTACGCAGATGATGGCGGTGAGGCCGGCTCCCAGCGCCGCACGCGCCTTCTCCCGCACGTGTTCGCTGTCTTCACCATGGTCTGCACGGCGCTCAGAGTGACCTAAAATGACATGCGTCGCGCCCAAATCCACGATCATCGCGGCAGAGATGTCCCCAGTATGTGCCCCCGATGTTTCAAAATGACAATCTTGTGCGCCGATATGCAGAGATGTTCCGGACGCTTGGCCTAACGCCTCAGAAACATAAAGCGCAGGCGGGCAAATCAGCGTATCCACGTCGAAATCAGCGCTCAGCGCGGCAATCGCTTCCAATTCCGACAAAGCAGCCCGGGAGCCGTTCATTTTCCAGTTGCCCGCTGCCATTTTCCGCCGCATCAGGCCACCTCTTTATCGTTTGAAATGAACGAATTGACGCTCAAAGCTACATGTCTTTGAACTTGATCGACTCACCACAGCCGCAGGCCTCGGTCACGTTGGGATTGTTGAACACGAACCCCGATTCCAGAAGCGAGGTCTGGTAATCAATCTCTGTCCCGAAGAGGAACATCTGTGCCATGGGCGCGATCATCACCCGCGCGCCGTCCTGTTCGACCACCTCATCCATGGGGTCGACCTCAGCCACGTAATCCATCGTGTATTCCATGCCCGCACAACCGCCTTTCTTGACGCCTATGCGCAGGCCTTTGGTGTCACCCTTGGCCATCAGTTTCGAAATCTGGGCGGCGGCCTTGTCCGTCATGGTGACAGCGTTTTTTCCAGGAATGGCAAACATCACATGAATCCCAGTTCCAGTTTCGCCTCATCCGACATCATATCCATGCCCCAGGGCGGTTCCCAGGTCAGATCCACATCCACCTGTTTCACCCCCGGCAGCGGCTCAATCGCTTCGGCCACCCAGCCCGGCATCTCCCCCGCCACGGGGCAGCCCGGCGCGGTCAATGTCATGTCGACCTTGATGGACAGGTCGTCTTCGATGTCGACGAGGTAGATCAGGCCAAGCTCATAGATGTCGACCGGGATTTCCGGGTCGTACACCGTTTTCAGCGCGGCGATGATGTCGTGCGTGATCCGGTCGAGTTCCTCTTCCGGGATCGCGGAGACACCCTCCGCGTCTTCAATGTTGGTACTGGCGAGCGCCGCGCTGGCGTTGTCCATGTCCGTTCCTCACACGAAGAAAGAGTGGGCTTTCTCGATCGCGGCTGCAAGTCGGTCCACATCGGCCATGCTGTTGTACATGGCAAACGAGGCCCGGCAGGACGCGTTGACGCCGAAAAACTCCATCAG
>JBCCCZ010000054.1:0-16668 GCA_039033255.1 Pseudomonadota bacterium | reverse complement strand
GCCATGCAAGCCATTGATCAGATTATCAACTCTGCGGCCAAGACCCTCTACATGTCCGGCGGTCAAATGGGTTCCCCCATCGTGTTCCGAGGCCCCAACGGTGCCGCCGCTCGCGTGGCCGCGCAGCACTCCCAGGATTATGCCGCATGGTACGCCCATGTTCCGGGCCTTAAGGTGGTGCAACCCTATTCCGCCGCCGACGCCAAGGGCCTTTTGAAAACCGCGATCCGCGATCCCAACCCGGTGATCTTCCTTGAAAACGAAATCCTCTACGGCAAATCCTTCGAGGTGCCTGTGCTTGAGGGTTTCACCATTCCCTTCGGCAAGGCTCGTGTGGCGCGTGAAGGCACGGATGTGACCATCGTCAGCTTCGGCATCGGAATGACCTATGCGCTGGAAGCGGCCGAGGCTCTCGCCGCAGACGGCATAGAGGCAGAGGTGATCGACCTGCGGACCCTGCGCCCGATTGATTATGACACGGTGATCAACTCAGTGATGAAAACCAACCGCTGCGTGACCGTGGAAGAAGGCTGGCCCGTGGCATCGATCGGCAACCACATCTCCGCCACGCTGATGCAACGCGCGTTTGATTACCTCGACGCACCCGTTATCAATTGCACCGGCAAGGATGTACCCATGCCCTATGCCGCCAATCTGGAAAAGCTGGCCCTCACATCGACCAAAGAGGTGCTCGAGGCCGTGCACCAAGTGACCTACCGCTAAGGAGACAGCAAGATGGCAATCGAAATTCTCATGCCCGCCCTGTCTCCGACGATGGAGGAAGGCACGCTCGCCAAATGGCTGGTCAAGGAAGGCGACGAAGTGGCCTCCGGTGACCTGCTGGCGGAAATTGAAACCGACAAAGCCACGATGGAATTTGAGGCGGTCGACGAAGGCGTGATCGGCAAGATCCTCGTGGCCGAGGGCACCGAGGCCGTGGCCGTCAACACCCCCATTGCCGTGCTTCTTGAAGAAGGCGAAAGCGCAGACGCCATCGCAAGCGCCTCCGCGGCGTCAGCCGCGCCCTCCTCCTCCGCCGCGGCAGCGGCACCAACAGAACACGCCGCGCCAGCGGCACCACCAGAACACGCCGCGCCAGCGGCCACCGACAGCCCTGCCGCACCACCGGCCCCCAAGGGCGCCAAGGGGCGGATATTCGCCTCCCCCCTTGCGCGACGCATAGCGGCGCAAAAGGGTCTGGATCTCACCCAGATCACCGGATCCGGGCCCCATGGCCGCATCGTAAAGGCGGATGTGGACACGGCCGAGGCCCGCCCGCAAGGGAGAGACAAGGCCGCGCCAAAGGCAGAGCGCGCCGCGACTGCGGCAAGCGCCCCGCCCGCTGGCATGCCCACCGACACGGTCCTCGCCATGTACCAGGACCGCGACGTCGAGGAGGTCTCCCTCGACGGCATGCGCAAGACCATCGCCGCCCGCCTGACGGAAGCCAAGCAGACGATCCCGCATTTCTACCTGCGCCGCGACATCAAGCTTGATGCGCTGCTCAAGTTCCGCAGCGACATCAATGCGCAGCTCGAAGCACGCGGCGTGAAGCTCAGCGTCAATGACTTCATCATCAAGGCCGCAGCTCTTGCGCTGCAGGCCGTGCCCGATTGCAACGCCGTCTGGGCCGGCGACCGGGTGCTGAAGCTGAAGCCCTCTGACGTCGCCGTGGCCGTGGCCATAGAAGGCGGGCTCTTCACCCCCGTTCTGCGCGATGCCGACACCAAATCGCTCTCGCAGCTTTCCACGGAAATGAAGGATCTGGCGGGCCGCGCGCGCGACCGCAAACTCGCCCCTCACGAATACCAGGGCGGCAGCTTTGCCATTTCCAACCTCGGCATGTTCGGGATCGACAATTTCGACGCGGTGATTAACCCGCCCCATGGCGGCATTCTGGCCGTGGGCGCAGGGGTCAAGAAACCCGTGGTCGGCGCGGACGGTGAGTTAACTGTCGCCACGGTCATGTCCGTCACCATGTCGGTGGATCACCGGGTCATTGACGGGGCTTTGGGTGCTGAATTTCTAAAGCACATTGTGGATAACCTGGAAAATCCGCTGACGATGTTGGCGTAACCCGCAAACTCACGAGGATGTGAGGCGAAAACTGATGTGCGGAGGCCACGCTTTCGGCCTTTTCGCACTGCAGCAATCGACTCGATCCACGATGGTCTTTACCCCTGATGCGGGAACTTCCTGTGGAGTAATTTTATGATTTCGAGACGCGCCTTTACTCTTGGATTGACAACAACAGCGCTGATTCCGGGGGCGGCATTGGCCGAACGGTCCACCGGCCTGCAGCCTGTCTCACCTCGGATCTCGACGCAGTCGTCCACGGCACCTGCGCGCGTGCGGTTCGATCAGGCGTTCTACAATGCCTCGGCCCAGCGTTGGGCCAATGAAATCGCAGAGCTGACCCAGGCATTCATCAGTCTGGGGCCGGATGTCAGCCCTTATGAGGCCGCGCGCGCGGCCCGCGTTGTGTACACCTATGTCGATCAGCTCAAGATCGAGTATCAGATCACCGGGTCAGCCCTGGCCCACAACACCAAGGTCAATATGGGCATCGCCCCGCGTGGGCTGTGCTGGCATTGGGCCCATGACATCGACGCGCGTCTGATGCGCGAACGGTTCCGGACGCTGCAGATCCACCGCGCGATCGCCAATCACAACAATCTGCGCTTGGAACATTCCACCACCATGCTGGGGCGCCGCGGAGATCCGATGTACAAAGCCATCGTGCTGGATCCGTGGCGTCAGGGCGGCACGCTCTTCTGGGCCATCGCCGCGAATGACACCCGCTACGACTGGACCGACCGCCAACAAGTGTTCGCCTACAAACAAGCCCGCAAAGAAGGACGCAGCTTCCGCACGGTCGGCACGCAAAGCGGGCTGCAGCGGGGCGTCACCCCGGCGACATCCACGCCCGTCAGAACAACGACCGCGTCCACGCGGACAACCACGGCACCGCGCGTCAGCACGGCCACAACCCGCGCCAGCGCGACCACGACGCGCGCCAGCACGACGACCTCCGGCGTGAGCGGCACCACTCCGCGGCGCACAGGGTTCAATCGTTTTCTTGAGTGATCAAACTCGGGGGCGCGTCACGCGCCCGTTTGCTTCAGACGCAACGCTTGCTTAACGCACGCCCAAAAGCTGGTCCATCGCCACGGACGGGTGATCGCACCCGGCCTCGCCCACAATGCGCGCGGGCACACCGGCCACGGTTTTGCACGGCGGCACCTCTTGCAGCACCACAGACCCCGCGGCGATGCGGCTGCAGGACCCCACTTTAATATTGCCCAGAACTTTGGCCCCCGCCCCGATCAGAACACCGTCGCCAATCTTGGGATGGCGGTCTTCCTCTTCCTTGCCGGTGCCACCCAGGGTCACAGAATGCAGCATGGACACATTGTCGCCCACCACGGCCGTTTCCCCGATCACGATGGAATGGGCATGGTCGATCATGATGCCTTTACCAATCCGCGCGGCCGGATGGATATCGACGCCAAACACCTCAGAGGCGCGCATCTGCAAGAAGCGCGCCATATCACGCCGCCCGTTTTTCCAAAGCCAGTGCCCCACGCGATAGGCCTGAATGGCCTGGAACCCTTTGAAATAGAGAAGCGGCAGGATGTAGCGATCACAGGCCGGATCACGGTCATAGACCGCCACGATATCGGCGCGCGAGGATATGCCCACATCGGGGTCCTCGCGATAGGCCATATCGCAGATTTCGCGCAAGATCTGTTCTGACAACTCATTGGAGGTCAGCTTCATCGACACGCGATAGGCCAGCGCTGATTCCAACGAACGGTGGTGCAGGATCGACGAATGCACGACACCGCCCAAAAGTGGCTCCTGCGTCAGAGTATCCTGCGCCTCACGTTTGATTTGCTCCCAAACGGGATCGACTTCGGTAAGTTTCGTACGCGACTGTACCATGGTAGTCTCCTGCCGTGTGTCCCTGTCTATACCAGATAGGTGCCTCATTTGAAACGCAAACCCGTTATCACATGGATCACCAAATTGAATGACGCTGATCTATCCACTTTCCGCACCATGATCCAGAAGCGACTGTCGGAATTGGCAGCCGAGGATGGGCTTGGACAATCTGGCCAGGCCACAGTGGAGCTGGATCAACAGGCCGTGGGCCGTTTGAGCCGCATGGACGCGCTGCAAAATCAGGCCATGGCCAAAGCCACCGGCGCGCGCAGGCAGGCCGAACGCGCCCGCCTTCGCGCGGCACTTGTGCGTCTGGTGGACGGTGAGTTCGGCTATTGCGAGGAGTGTGGGGAAGAAATTGCTTTGGGTCGTTTAAAGCTGGACCCGTCTGTACGCCAATGCGTGGAATGTGCGCGGGGGTAACCCGCTCGGTGGGCGGACATACGCCGGGCCCACTGGCCCGGCGGATCCTTACTGAGCGGCGGTGTTGTTGCCCGGCGCGATTTTGCGTGCAGCCAGACGTTCACGGATCCCATCGCTGGACAAGGAAGATTTGGGCGCGCCACTTTCGCGCAATTTTTCTGTCGTGCGGGCGCCGATATAGGCGGCAATGACGAAAAAGCCCAATGTCCCAAAGGACAGTACACCAACTAGCGTTTCCATATTCTGCTCCTTTTTGGTTAGGTATTGGGCATTACGCAGCGTCACCCGAACCGGATCGAAATTTCACAAAACTTTTTGAAAGGGACAGGAAAACGCCTTCATCCTGCACAGGATTTTAGCAGAATGCGGAAATTCAGTTCACCAAAATGATGACGGCCAGCCAGAAAACCAACAGCCCCACCCAACCAAAATAGCCCGCGACAAGGCTTGCAGCAAAAAGCGCTGAAATCACGCCCGCCGCGATCATGGTCTGAGATGAAACGGGTCTGGCTTTGAAGCTCTCATTGACGTCTTCAAAACTGCGCCAACGGCAGACGCCCGCGATCAGGGACACCGAAATGTTGCGGCAAAAAAGTCCCATGCGATATGTTATGGTATGCGTCGTTTGTGCCATGACAGGTCCACGCGTTCACGAGTGTGTCTCCGCATTCCACTCTCTACACGGCGAGTGCTGGCAGAGCAAGCCAAAGACATCCCAGCCGGTACGATGGATGCGCAGCTTTTGCGCCACGCTTGGCACGGGTGGGTTTACAGGGCGGGTTTATCGGGCAGACGCGCGCCGAAGCAGCTCTGCCGCGTCTGGGTGATCCAGAAGAGACTCATTGACCTCATAATCCAGATGGCGGCTGTCCTGATGGACAGGCAGGCTTTTGGACAGGCTCTCTTTCAACTCTCGCGGAAGGGCGTCGCGGGTGCGGGCGTCTACCAGGAATGTCTCTGCCGAAATGCCCTCTGCGAAAATGATGTGATGGCGGTCAAACAACAGCTGATAATATTCCACGAAACCGCCCATCTGACGCTGCACCGTGTCGCCATTGATCAGATGCCGCGCGCGCACCAGCACTTCCTTGCGCCCAGCACCCAGCGCATCAAAGCGCTGATAGATGAAAAGGCGGTGATCCGCGCTGACGATCAGGTCATTTTCATTGTGCAACGTGCCCGCCTTGATCCGGATCGGGGCAAAATCGCCCACGGCGCGCACGGTCGAATGCCCGATCCAGCGGATCGCCTGCGGGCCGTCATCGCGGGTCAGAACCTTGTCGCCGATGCTGAGTTCTTCAATCGGTTTCTGAATGCCAGAGGCCATGGTGATTCGTGTGCCGCGCGAAAACGAAACGCAAGCCACTTCCGCAAACTTGCGCCGCGCGCGTTCGCGGTCGATGCCCACCAGGACATAGCCCGTCTTGGGCTGCATATGCGCCAGCGGCAGGCCAAAGACATTGGTCGCATTGCCCGCTTTGTCCACCTCCACCAGCACAATCATCTCTGTCGTGAGGCCGGTCACCGCCATCAGCGTCAGACAGCTGTCCAGATGCAGCGACCCGCCTGGGGTGCCAACCTCGCTATCCGCGCCCACGGCCAATGAGCCGTCATCGCGCGTCTCCACCGTCAGACGCTTGGTGCGCGCGCCGGGGTTCAGTTCATAGGAATCATCAAGGTCCAGTTCCGACGCAAAAGACAGCGGATCGCCCATATTGGCGCCGGAGGCGACTTCGATGTCCGCAGCGCGAAACACCGGAATCGCATGGGCGGGTTTTTGGGCGGAATTCAGAATGTCCTCAGGCGACATGTCTTCGGGCCGTGTCGCGCCGCTCTCGCCACTGGCGGAATTTTCAGAAGACATATCGGACGAATGGGTCATGGTTTAGCTCTTGCACTCAATCGACTTTTAAATAGCCTTAGGCCTTGGGTTTCGATCTAGATTGAATTTGTGGCAGTTTATGGTCAAATCGCTGCCAATTTACTGGCATTTCAAGTGCTGACAACACTATGAATTTGCACGATACCGTATGTAAAGTCAGCCCCTTACCCAACGTCACTTGCGTTTAGGCGGCGAAGCGTTGATCACAAACGTGGTGAACGGCAGGTCACGTCGGGTGTCTGGCACAAAATCTGAGCAATCCGTTCTGGAATTTGCCTGTGAAGAAGGAAACATCGCATGGATTTGGGAATAAAGGGTAAACGCGCGCTGGTTTGTGCCTCGTCCAAGGGGCTTGGCCTGGGCTGTGCAGAGGCGCTGGCGGAGGCGGGTGTCGATCTGGTGATGAATGCACGCGGCCCTGACGCGCTGGAGGCATCTGCAGACGCCATTCGCAAAGCCCACGGTGTATCCGTCACGACCGTAGCCACCGATGTCACCTCCGAGGCCGGTCAGGCCGAATTGCTGGAGGCTGCGAACGATATCGACATTCTGGTCAATAATGCAGGCGGCCCCCCGCCCGGCATGTGGCATGACTGGGACCGCGATGATTTCATTGCCGCCCTGGACGCCAACATGCTGACACCGATTGCATTGATGAAAGCGACCTTGCCGGGGATGATGGATCGCGGTTGGGGCCGTGTGGTCAATATTACATCCGTGTCCGTCAAAGCACCTGTGCCGGTTCTTGGCCTGTCGAACTCCGCCCGTGCAGGCCTGACGGGCTATGTGGCTGGCACCTCACGGCAAGTGGCGGGAAAAGGCGTGATCATCAACAACCTGCAGCCGGGTATTCACGCCACGGATCGGGCCAACGCACTGGATCAGGGCGTGGTGAAAGCGCAAGGCATCACGATGGAAGAGGCGCAAGCCCAACGCGCCGCCACCATACCTGCCGGACGCTATGGCACGCGGCACGAATTCGGCGCAGCCTGCGCGTTCCTGTGCTCCCAGCATGCAGGCTTTATCGTGGGTCAGAACATCCTGCTTGATGGCGGGGCCACCAATTCCACGATGTGACCCTGACGTTAATGACTTTCACCGCTTTCGATAAAAGGGCCGGAACGCGGGTCGCCCGCGATCTGATCTATGCCAAGACGCGTTTGGACGGGCAAGACGTGCCTCTCTCAACCGATCTTTTCGTGCCAAAAGCCGCAGCCGGGCCTGCCCCGCTGCTGGTGTGGCTGGGCGCAGACATCCTGACCGACCGCGCCATCAACCCAAAGGGCCCACAGCGCCTTGCCGATGCCCTGACCCGTCAGGGCGTGGCGCTGGCGGCTCCCAAAGTGCGTGTAGGGGCGCGGCGTTCGGATTTGCCGGATACGGCGATCGAAGGGCTGGGAAGGCTCGATTCGAAGCGCGACACATCCGTCGATCCCGTTCTCTCGACCAGCCCCGCCATTGCCGCCACCGAAGACATCTGCGCTTTCCTCACTTTTGTGGCGGAGAAAGGCGAAGAACTCGGGCTCTCGGGCCAAACGGTTCTTGCGGGGGCCAGCATCGGCGCGGGCCTTGCTTTCAATGTCGCCGTGGCCGCGCCGCATTTGAGGTTCGACCGCCCTGCCCCGGTCGGTGTTTTGTCCTATTCCGGCACTTGCGCCTGGCCCGACCTGCACGAACCGGAACGCCTGCGCGTCTTTGCCCTGCACAATCCGTCGGATGATCGCATGCCGATCAATCCTGTCCGCGCCATGGCCGCCAAAGACCCACTTTTCGAATTGATCGAGAGCATGGAGCAGGCACACGGATCCCTGGGCCTATGGCCGGAAGAAACCGCCCTGCAGGCCTGTGCGCGCATCCAGACGCGTGTCACCGGCTGGTGTGCCGCCTGAAAACAACCAATCACGTTTGCGGTAGGACCCTTATTTTCGCTGGCATGGCTTGGCTTTGCGCATTCTAACCCGTGCGAAATCCAAGACCGAGGTGCCCCATGCAAGCCACTGCCGTAATCGTAATCTTCGCCCTGATCGTCTTGGCGAGCCTGGCGGTCGCACCGCGCCGCGCCACGGTCGACGGGTTCTTTGGCGGCCGAAGTGTGACGGGCAACGCCCCGGGTCTGTGGGTGCTGGTCCTGAGCCAGGTCACCACATGGATTTTTGCGCGGTCACTGATGAATTCGGCGATCCTGGGCTACTATTACGGCATTTGGGGCGTTCTGGCCTACGCTGCGTATTACGGATCCTTCCTGACCGGTGCGATGATCGTGGACCGCCTCCGCGCAGGCGGGGCCGGATCGGTGCAGGATTGGCTGGGCGGCGCCTTCGGGCGCGCGGGGCTTGCCACTTACAATGTGGTGATCGCGCTGAGACTTTTGTCAGAAGTTTTCGCCAATCTCCTCGTCGTGGGCCTCATCTTCGTCGCTGCCCTGCCAGAGGTGGGCGTGGCGAAAGAGGCTTCCATCCTGATCGTGGCCATCCTTGGGCTTGCCTATTCCGCCTGGGGTGGGCTGAGCGCCGCGCTGCGCACGGATGTTCTACAAATGCTGGTATTTCTGGCCGTTTTCGCAGCTGCCTTCGCGGCCCTGATACTGAGCCCTGGGTTTGATCTGGGCGCGGTGCTGACATCGACAGGCGCGTCGGGGGCATGGAATGGCCAAGTCCTTCTGATCGTTGCTTTTTTGCAGGTGTTCTCTTACCCCGCCCATGACCCGGTGATGATGGATCGCGGCTTTCTTGCCGACCGTCGCACAACCCGCGCGGCGTTCCTTCACGCATTTTGGCTGTCGACCGCCTGCATCATCGCGTTCGGGTTCTTTGGCATTCAAGCCGCACTTGTGGGGGCCGAATATGAAACCCAGCTTCTGGGCACCTGGGCTGAACTGTTTCCTGCATGGATTTTCGTGGCGCTCCTGGTGTCACTTCTGATCTCCGCGCTCAGCACGCTCGACAGCGCGCTGGCCAGTGCCGCGCGGCTGGTGGTGGATGAATGGCAACTGACGCCGCGCACGCTGAATGGCGGACGGTTGGCGATGCTGGCCTTCATGGTGGCGGGCACCGGGCTGACGCTTTGGGGCAATCAGACGCTGTTTGACGCCGTGGCCGTCAGCGGCACGGCCAGCATGTTCCTGACGCCTGTGCTGATCGTTGGGCTTTTGATGGGTCGCAAAATACCTGTTTGGTCCTATCTGGGTGCGTTTGCCGCGGCGATGTTGGGCGCATGGGCCTATTTCGCGCGCGATGGCATCATCTGGTCTGCTGTGCTGCTCGAGGGGCACAAGTACGAGCAATTGCTGGTGATTTGTGTCGCGGTTCTGGTGGTCGGATTTGCGTCTGTCCTTGCGGGTGCATCAAAGAAACCCCGCGCGGAATCAAGGGCGTAAGCCGGTCGCGCTTTATCATGCCGTGGCATGGCGCAGCGCGCCTCCCCTCTCAATTCAACGGTGTCTCGATAACCTTTTTCCCCAATACCCCGCTTTCCTCCTTCCACATCTGCCCCGGACGCCTTAGATACGTTTAAGGAAATTCAAAGGGGCGACATCCGAGATGCCCCATGAATGGGAGAAAACGCATGCTGAATAATATTGGCCTTCCAGGCATTCTTCTCATTGCCGTGGTCGTGCTCGTGCTCTTTGGCCGTGGCAAGATTTCATCGCTGATGGGCGAAGTGGGCAAGGGTATCACCTCGTTCAAGAAAGGCGTGGCCGACGGCAACAAGGAAATTGAAGACGCCGCCGAAGCGGATGCCGCAGACGTCGCCAAGGACGTCACCCCCGAACAGGAAAAAGATAAGGCCTGATCCCCGCCCATGTTTGACCTTGGCTGGACCGAGCTGATGGTCATCGGCATCGTGGCGTTGATCGTCGTGGGGCCGAAAGACCTCCCGGGCATGTTCCGGACGATTGGCAACTTCGTTGGCAAGGCCAAACGCATGGCGCGCGACTTTTTCCAAGGCGATGAATGACGCCGCCGATGACGCAGGCATGGGCGATGTGAAGCGCACGCTGGATGCCGCCAGCAACCCTGTCAAATCGGCGATGAGTGAGGTGAACAAATCCACTGAAAGCTTCACCGCCCAGACCATGGCCGGCCCTAAGAAAGCCCCCAAACGCGCTGAGATGACGGACGAACGCCGCGAAATGGCGGAGAAAATCTCCAAACGCGGGGCCGAAGTGGCAGAGGAACGGATGGCGCGTGAGGCCACAGAAGCTGCCGAGAAAGCTGCGCCCAAACCGGCCAAGAAACCTGCTGCGAAAAAACCGGCCGCCAAGAAACCCGCTACTAAGGCGGCGGCCAAACCGAAAGCGGCAGCCAAAAAACCCGCTGCAAAAGCCGCCGCGAAAAAGAAAACGGCCACCAAGACATGAGCGACGTGACCGATCAGACCACGGGTGACACCGGCGAGGAAGAGATCGAGGACAGCTCCGCGCCCCTCATCGAACATCTGGCCGAGTTGCGCACGCGCCTCATCCGCTCCGTCATCGCCTTTATCGTGGGTATCGTGCTGGCCTTCACTGCGGCTGAGCCGATCCTGCAATTCCTGCTGGCTCCCATTGAGGAAACCCTGCGCCAATTGGGTGATCCCTCGCCCACGATGCAGTACACGTCCCCGCAGGAATACCTGTTCACGTTGTTCCGCATCTCGATGGTGTTCGGCTTCATGCTGGCCTTCCCGGTCATTGCCCACCAGATGTGGCGGTTCATAGCGCCGGGGCTCTATCGCTCTGAAAAAGCGGCGTTTTTGCCGTTCATCATTGCCTCGCCCATCATGTTCTTCCTGGGCGCCGCCTTTGCCCATTTCGTGGTCACACCGTTGGCCATGGCGTTCTTCCTTGGCTTTGCCGATGTCAGTTCAATCTTCGCCAACTTGATGACCACGGTCATCTCTGCGCCCGAGATTGTGCAGGATGAATCGCTGCCGGTGGTGCCGGACAATTTTGCGGCCATCGTGCCCGAAACGGAGGATGGCATCCGCATCACCTTCTTCGGCAAGGTCAATGAATCCCTCGACATCACGCTGAAATTCATCATGGCCTTCGGGATTTGTTTCCAGCTGCCGGTGCTATTGACCCTGATGGGCAAGGCCGGTCTGGTCAGCGCTGTGGGCCTTGGCGGCGTGCGAAAATACGCGATGGTTGGCATTCTGGTGCTGGCAGCACTTGTCACGCCCCCGGACGTGATCACGCAGCTCATTCTCTTCACCGTAGTCTACGGTCTTTATGAAATCTCGATCTTCCTCGTGCGCCGGGTTGAGAAATCCCGTGAAGCAAGGCTCAAGGCCGAAGGTGTCTGGTTTGAAGATGACGACATTGACCCGATGGACGAAGAGTTTGCCGATGAGGCCGCGGTCGAGGACAAGTCAAACGAGTCCAAATCGTGAGTGACCCGCTGGAGCGGATCGCTGATGCGCTCGAACGGATGAGCCCCGCGCCCATTGGCGCGCCTGATTTTGCCTCTGCTGATGCCTTTGTTTGGCAAGTCGATCCCGATCACCTCGCTGCGGTCGAACATGTCAATCGCGTCGAAATGAACCTGCTCGTGGGCATCAACCGTGCCCGCGACACGCTTTTGGCCAACACAACACGGTTTGCCCGCGGCCTGCCTGCGAATAATGCGCTGCTGTGGGGATCACGCGGGATGGGCAAATCCTCTTTGGTGATGGCCGTCCACGCGGCAGTGCTGGAGGCGGGCCACAATGTGAAAATTGTGGAGCTACAACGCGAAGACCTCACCTCGGTCGCGCGCCTGCTGGGCCTTTTGCGGGACAGCGAGGAACGATTCATCCTCTTCTGCGACGATCTCAGCTTTTCGCATGATGATCAGCATTACAAATCGCTGAAGGCCGTTCTGGATGGCGGCATCGAAGGACGGCCCGACAACGTGGTCTTCTATGCCACCTCCAACCGCCGCCACCTGATGCCCCGCGACATGATCGAAAACGAACGCAGTTCCGCCATCAGCCCCTCGGAAGCGACAGAGGAAAAGGTATCCCTGTCGGACCGTTTCGGCCTTTGGCTGGGCTTTCACCCGTGTGATCAGGACAGCTATCTCGCCATGATCCGGGGCTATTGCGATGCCTATGGCGTGGAAATTGACGATGCGACACTGCGCGCTGAAGCCATAGAATGGCAAGCCACACGAGGCGCGCGTTCAGGCCGGGTGGCCTGGCAATACTTCACCGATCTTGCAGGCCGTCACGGCGTTTCCATTTAAAAGACTGCAAACCGCAGTATCAAACTGGGCCCGGGATATTTCTGGCCAGAAAAAGCAAGCTTGGCAGTGTTTCTTCTGGCTAAAAATATCCCGGGGGTATGGGGGCTGGCCCCCAAGATCAGTTGAGATAAGGCGCTGGATCGACGCTATCAAAACCTTCACGGACTTCGAAATTCACCGCTGAGCTGCCATCTGACCGGATCTCCGCCAGTTTCGCACCCCGGCTGACGGATTGCCCTTTGCGTACCGCCACATTGTCGATGTTGGAATAGACCGTCAGCAGATTGCCGTCATGCTTGACCACGATGATCGGCACCCCGTTGGTGTCTTCCGTGATCGCAGCGACAGTGCCAGGGGCCGCTGCCTTGACCGATCCACCCGGGCTGCCGGAGATGGAAATGCCATCGCTGCGCCCGGCCGAATATTCCCGCACAATCGCGCCGTCAACCGGCAGGATCATGCGCGCGCTGCCGGTGGCAGGTTGCTGCGAACTGAGATCGGGCGCTGCGATGGTCTCTACAGGCTCGGACGCGGGTCGCGTGTCTTCTTCAGGCAGCGGTGTCGATGCGCTGGGCGGCTGAGGTGTGTCAGACCCCTGCCCCGGCAAAGCGATCTGATCATCTGCGGGCTCCGCCGCGCGCGGTTCAGCGACCGCCACAGGGATCAGCAATTGCTGACCTTCACGCACGGAAAAATCGCTGCCGAGGCCGTTCCAATCCGCAAGGCTCGCCACCGACACCTGATAGAGGCGCGAGATGGAGAACGCCGTTTCGCCCCGTTCAACCCGGTGGCGCACCGGTTCCACGCCCGAGACGCCGCGCGGCTGGCCTTGAGGCGCGGGTTCCAGCGTTGATGTGGTGACATTGCCGCTCGACCCATCGGCGGCATCAATCGCAGATCCTGCCAGCGAGGTGATATCCACCGCGCCCGGTTGGATCGGCCCGCCTGCCGGTTCGCTGACGCGCGACGGGAGGGCCACAATCTCCCCTTCGCGCAGGGCATCGCCGGGCTGCAGCCCGTTAAAGCGCGCGATCTGGGTCAGGTTGCCGCCCACGCGAGAGGCGACGGTGTCAATCGTGTCCCCACGCCGGGCCACAGCCACCTGATAATTCGGGTAGGAAATCACGCCTCGATCATCCGGCACGGGCCGGTTTGCCGTCTCGGACGCCGTGCGCGCCGCATCCGCCGTAGAGGGCGCATTGCCGAACCCACCGCGCATGTCAAAATCCAGAGGCCCCGAACAGGCCGCCATCACCAAGGCCGTGCCCGCAAGCAGGCCGCATCTCAGAGTGCGAAACGTCATCTCGATCAGGTCCTCATCATCCCGGCCTCTTCTTGGATATCCGGAGGCCATTTGTCTTGCCTGTCTCTTTACAAGGCGCTCAGCCATCGCGGCCAAGCCCACCCAGCAGCGGGACAAACCTCACCGGTACAAGCTCATCATAGTCGTAGCCAGTGTCCGTCCGCGTCACGCGGATCAGGCTTTGCACGGCGTCAGATTGGCCAACCGGCAACACCATGATACCTCCGATTTTCAATTGCGCCAAGAGCGGGCCCGGCGCGTCCTCAGCCGCGGCTGTCACGAGGATCCGGTCGAATGGCGCCTGATCCGGCAGGCCGTAGCTGCCATCAGCGGTCGATGTGGTGATATTGGTCAGATCAAGCTGGCGGAAAATCACCGTCGCCTCGGCCACCAACTGACGGTGACGGTCGACGGAATAGACCCGACGCGCCAGCTCGCTGAGGATCGCGGCTTGGTAGCCAGAGCCTGTGCCAACCTCCAGCACTTTTTCGCGCCCTGTCAGCCGCAAGGCCTGCGTCATCAGACCCACGACAGAGGGCTGCGAAATGGTCTGTCCACAGCCGATGGGCAGTGGCATATCCTCATAAGCACGCGCCGCGAAATGGCCACGCACGAAAAGTCCGCGGTCGATCTTTTCCATCGCTGCCAAGACGCGGTCATCCGTCACCCCACGGGACCGCAGGGCAAAGAGGAACTGCATCTTGCGTTCCGCGATATCGGCACCCGCTTGGTTCATTCGATTGCCTTGGCCGCCTCCAGCGCGTCATGGGCCGTCAGATCCGCGCGCATCGGCGTCACGGAAATGTAGCCGTCCAGATTGACCGTGGCATCGGTATCCGCGCCAGACGGATCCTGCTGATTGGCGCCGGTGATCCACATGAAGCTGCGGCCCGAGGGGGCATCGGCGGGTTTCATCCCAAAACGCCCATCCCCGCGATAGCCTTGCCGCACCGCGCGCATGCCTTTGACATCTGCAGCAGGAACCGGCGGGAAATTCACATTGTAGAAGAGACCGTAATCGGTTTTGCCCCAGGGCGCTTTGTCCAGAATGGTACGAACGCAGTCGAGCCCATGGGCGCGCGCCGTTTCAAACCTGTCCTCAAGCTGCACGTTGCGGGGCCCGTAATACTGACTGAGCGCAATGGCGGGCACACCTTGCAGGGCCGCCTCCATCGCCGCGCCAATGGTGCCTGAATACATCGCGTTTTCGGCCGAGTTATTGCCGCGATTGACGCCTGAGAGCACCAGATCGGGAGGTTGGCCCACCATCACCTCATGAAAGGCCGCGAGCACGCAATCCGCGGGCGATCCTTGCGCGGCAAAGCGTCGCTCGCTGATCTGAGACAAAAGCAGCGGGTGGGTGAAGGAAATGCAATGCCCCACACCAGATTGTTCAAAGGCCGGGGCGACTGTCCAGACCTCGCCATTCTCACCCGCGAGGGCTGTGGCAACCTCCTGCATGACCTCAAGGCCAGGTGCATCAATGCCGTCGTCATTGGTGATGAGAATGCGCATATGCCTGCCCTGTGATGACCCTGTGCTTGCCCTCGTTCACCTGTAGCCGGGCGCTGTCATTGGGGCAAGCGGTGATAGGCCTCAGTACGGCATCGGATGCGCCCGGTGCACGGAATTGAGCTCATCCAGAACATCTTGGCTCAGCGTCACATCCGCCGCGCCGATCGCTGTCTGCAACTGCGCCTCGGTCGTCGCGCCGAAAATGGCCGAACACATGAAAGGCCGTGTCATGCACCAAGCAAGCGCCATCTGACTGGGATCAAGCCCGTGCTTTTCAGCCACCGCCAGATAGGCATCCACCGCCGCATAGGCCCGATCCGAGCGCCGCCCGCCAAGGTTTTCATTTATGTCCATGCGAGACCCTTCGGGAACCTGCCCATTCTGGTATTTTCCCGTCAGAAAACCCGCCGCCAGCGGGGAAAAAGCCAGCAGCCCCACATCTTCATTGACAGAAAGCTCCGCCAGATCGGTGTCATAAAGACGGCACATGAGCGAATATTCATTCTGGATCGATGCCACGCGCGGCCCGCCCTTTTCCTCGGCAATGCGCAGCCACTGCGCCGTACCCCAGGCGCTTTCATTCGACAGACCAAACGCGCGGATGCGGCCCTTTTCGACCTCACGCTCCAACGCGCCCAGCGTCTCTTCCATATGCGCCATGGTGTCCGCCCGGTTTTGACCGGAGGGGTCATACTCCCAATTCTGCCGGAACATGTAGCTGCCGCGATTGGGCCAGTGAAACTGGTAGAGGTCGATCACATCCGTCTGCAGCCGCTTGAGCGAACCCTCCACGGCCTCCGGGATCGTCTTGGCCGAAATCGGCGCACCGTCGCGCGCGCCCTTGAACCCCGCGCCGGAATGTTTGGTGGCGAGGATCACGTCACCCCGCCGCCCCGTCTTGGCAAACCAACCGCCCACGATGCTTTCCGTCAAACCCGTGGTCTCAGGCCGGATTGGGTTCACGGGGTACATCTCTGCCGTGTCCAGAAAATCAATGCCGTGGTCGAGCGCCATGTCGATCTGGGCATGCCCTTCCTCTTCGGTATTCTGCGTGCCCCAGGTCATGGAGCCAAGACACAGCGCGCTCACCTCAATACCGGTGCGGCCAAGGGGGTTTCTTTGCATGTTGGGGGGTCCTTTGGATGTGTTGGCCATACCCTAACGGCTTTGCGAGGGGTGCAATGGCAGATCAGAGCAACGCTTTTGTGGAGTGACGCACAAAAAAATATTGAGAACATTTAGTGAACATTATATCCTCACCCAATGAACGCTCTCGCCCATACACAGCTCCTGTCCCGCCATGCCCACCGCCCCGGGCCTGAACTGACGGTGACGGGTGGCATCACCCTGCCCCAGGCCCGCGCGCATGAGGTTTGTGGCAATGCGCGCTGGCT
>JBCCCZ010000053.1:0-16848 GCA_039033255.1 Pseudomonadota bacterium | reverse complement strand
TGCCCCGCGCCAGTCTTGTCCTGAATGAAGCGGAACCCATCCAGACGGCCGACAAATTCGCCCTCAACCGTCACTTCACCGCTGTCGTTCACTTCGGCCACCATGGCCTCCTTCTGCTTCAACCGGCGCAGGAGCACGGATGTGCGCCTGTCCACAAATCTTTTCGTCAGCGCGTCATGCAGCGCGTCTGACAGGCGGTCTTCTACAGCGCGCGTCGCCTGACGCCAATGGCTTTCGTCACGCACCCAACCTTTGCGCTGCGCCACGTAGGTCCACGTCCGGATATAGGCCAAACGTTTCGACAATGTGTCAATGTCGCCATCGGGCCGGTCAATGCGCTTCACCTGGCGGGCAAACCAATCCTCGGACACCTCACCATGCTGGTGCAGGTCATTGTAGATCGTTTCAAGAAGTCCCGCGTGTTCCGCCTGACTTATACCACGAAAATCGGGAATGCGGCAGACCTCCCAAAGGAGTTTTATCGACGCACCGTCGGACGCCCGCGCCCGCACCTCCGGCTGGGCGGCCAGGGTCTTCAGCGCAATCAGGTCATCCGCGTCCCGCGCACGCGCCAAACGGTCGGCAAGCTTCGGCTTGGCCATGCTCGGTTTTTCTTCCAACGAGGCGATGAGCCCATCCAGATTGCCGAAATTCAGCGCTGCATTGCGCCATTCCAGCTTCCTGATCGGGGTAAAGCGATGATCCACAATCGCTTGCGCCACCTCCTCATCGAGCGGTGGCGCCTCACCGGTCACCCCAAAGGTGCCGTTCGACATCCCCCGCCCCGCACGGCCCGCGATCTGCGCCAGTTCATTGGGCATCAGCCCGCGCATGCGCCGACCATCAAATTTCGAAAGCCCCGAAAACGCCACGTGATCAATATCGAGGTTGAGCCCCATCCCGATGGCATCTGTCGCAACCAGATAATCCACCTCGCCATTCTGATAGAGGTCGACCTGCGCATTGCGCGTCCTCGGGGACAGCGCGCCCATAACCACCGCAGCCCCGCCCTTCTGACGGCGAATAAGCTCGGCAATCGCGTAGCAATTCTCAACCGAAAACCCAACGATGGCACTGCGCGGCGGCAGCTTGGGGATCTTGCGCGATCCGGTATAGGCCAGCTGCGACATCCGCTGACGGCCTACGAATTCGACCCCCGGCACCAGGTCGGCAATCGCCCCGCGCATCGTGCCCGCACCCAGAAACTGTGTTTCCTTCTGCCCCCGCATCCGCAGCAGCCGGTCCGTGAACACGTGCCCGCGCTCGGGATCGGCGCAAAGCTGAATCTCATCGACCGCCACGAAATCCGCGCCCATACCCTCGGGCATCGCCTCCACCGTGCAGACCCAATACTTGGCCCGCTCTGGCACGATCCGCTCTTCGCCTGTAATCAACGCGACAACCGAAGGCCCTCGCAGAGCGACGATCTTGTCATAAACCTCCCGCGCGAGCAGCCGCAGGGGCAGGCCGATGATACCACTCTGATATCCCAGCATCCGCTCAATGGCGTAATGGGTCTTGCCCGTGTTCGTGGGCCCCAGAACCGCAAGGGTCCTTGCCGTCTCCGCCATAGGCGCCTCGCTGAAAGATTAGAGTTGCGTGCCGCCGACCTGCGGGTCGATCACCTCAAGCGCCTCAAGGACATCGGGGTGGTGCGGGTGGATCTCAAGCACCTCTTCAAAGGCATCTTTGGCCAGTTCGGGTTTGTTGATCTGAATGAGGATCCCGCCCAGCGTGGCAATCGCATCATAATGCCGCGGGCGGAATTCCAGAACGCGTTCCAAATCGGCCACGGCGGGCCCGTACATCTCCATCGCCACAAAAGCCTGCGCCCGGCGGTGCCAGCCTTCGGCAAACTCCGGCGCATGATCAGTGAGCGCGGTGAAATGGTTGAGCGCGGCCTCAAAATCCCCCGCCTCCATGGCATCATCGCCGCGCTTGAGCAGCAGGTTCATCGTGGGCGAGCCCGAATTGGTCAGTTCCCGGTCAATCTCCCGCGCCAGACGCAGTGCTTCAGCGCGTTCGGCATCCTTCAGCTGCATGTACAAATCATCCAGCCGTGCTTCATTCACCGCCCAGCCCGGCCCCGCCAGAAAGACGATGGACAAAAGCGACGCAACGGTACATTTGAGAAATGAGGTATGCAGGGTCATAACATGAAAGAATGTAACTGTCCTGCGCGGGAATCAAACCCCGAGACTGGATTTATGAAAGGATTTTACCATGAGTGACATGATCAGCAGCGCCGTTGCCGCCCTGAGTGAGAAACTGGGGAGCGGCTTTGACGGCTCCGCCAAGTTCGAAATCGAAGGCGAAGGCGCCATCGTTGTGGATTCGAACGGCGTGCGCGCAGGCGATGACGACACCGATGTGACGCTGACGGCAGATGCCGACACGTTCCAGTCCATCATCGACGGCGACATGGACCCCACAAGCGCCTTCATGCAGGGCAAGCTGAAGGTCGATGGTGATATGGGCGCGGCCATGAAACTGGGCAGCGCACTCGCGTAATTGAATGTCGGACGCTCCCTACTTTGCGGAGATTGTGCCAGTTGGCCCTGCGCCGCAAACGGTCTGGATCAACGCAGATGACGGGGTGCGACTGCGTGTAGGCCTGTGGGAAACGGAAGGCGCCAAAGGCACCCTCCTCATGTTCCCCGGCCGCACGGAATACGTGGAAAAATACGCACCTGTGGCGGGCGACATGGCCCGCCACGGCATCACCACCATCGCCATCGACTGGCGCGGCCAAGGCATCGCCGACAGGCTCCTCGATGACCCTCTGCCCGGCCATGTCCGGCACTTCCCAGATTACCAACGCGATGTGGCGGCCATGGTAGAACACGCCACCACCCTCAACCTCCCCAATCCGTGGTTCGTCCTCGGCCACTCCATGGGCGGGGCCATCGGCTTGCGTGCCGTGATGGAAGACCTGCCCGTAAAGTCGGCCGCGTTCAGCGGCCCAATGTGGGGCATCGCCGCCTCCCCCTGGCTGCGCCCGGTGATGTGGACCTTGAGCTTCACATCGCGCTTTTTGGGCCTCAGCCACCGCTACCCGCCCACATCGTCTGGCCCCGTGCCCTACCCTCTGTCCGAACCTTTTGAGACCAACACCCTCACCCGCGACGCCACAAACTACCAATTGATGCGCGATCAGTTCACGACGCGCCCCGAACTCAAACTCGGCGCCCCCACGCTCAACTGGCTCTTTGAGGCGCTCTCTGAAACCCGCGGCCTCACCCGCCGCCCGTCTCCTGATCTGCCCTGCCTCACCATCATGGGCTCTGAGGAGGCCATCGTCGATCAATCCCGCATCCGCGACCGCGTGGCCCGCTGGCCCGGCAGCACGCTCCATGTGGAACCCGGCGGGCGGCATGAATTGCTGATGGAAGACCCAGAGACGCGCCAACGGATGACCGACCTGCTGGCCGCGCATTTCCTCGCCCATTGAACCGGCGCAAAGCGCACCCGTCAGAGCCCGTCGCCTGCCCCCAAATCCGCGCACCTGACCGATGGCATAGCATAGCATCTGACAGGGACGCCGGATCGGGTTATCATCCTTCGCACAGACGCAGTGAAAGCGCAGGTCCCTATGGCAAACACGCACGGAAAACCCTTGTGGCACGATCTCACCGTCAGCGACGCAACAGAGATTGCCCCTTTTTATGAGGCTGTCTGCGGCTGGACAGCCTCGGAACATGACATGGGCGACTATGCCGATTTCGACATGACATCCCCGGATGGCGACCGCGTGGCTGGCCTGTGCCATGCGCGCGGGCCCAATGCCGCCTTGCCGCCTGTCTGGCTGATCTACGTGTCTGTCCCGTCTTTGAAGGATGCCCTGGCACAGGTCAAAGCCCATGGTGGCACAGTCATCGACCAGCGCGGGGATGCCCTCGCGATTATCCGCGACCCCGCTGGGGCCCATCTGGCCCTTTGGCAAACCCCGGATTGAGCGCGCGTCAGCGACGCACAAATCACATCTGGCCTCAGACCGGTACGAAACTACCCTCACCCCATGGTCCTCGACTTCAAACCCCAAGGCATCTACTGCCCCGCCGGTGACTTCTTCATCGACCCCTGGCGCCCCGTCGATCGCGCGCTCATTACCCACGGCCATGCCGATCACGCCCGACCGGGCCACGCCCGCTACCTCTCCACCGACATCGCCGCGCCCGTCATGCACCACCGCCTGGGTGACATCCGCCTCGACACCTGTCGTTACGGCGAGACACGACGGATAGGAGAGGCGAGCGTCTCCTTCCACCCCGCAGGCCACGTCCCCGGCAGCGCCCAAATCCGCGTTGAAGTAGAGGGCGAGGTCTGGGTCGTCTCCGGCGATTACAAAACCACCCCCGACGCCCTCTCCACGCCCTTCGAACCAATCTCCTGCCACGCCTTCATATCCGAGTGCACCTTCGGCCTTCCCGTCTTCTCCTGGCCCTCGGAAGAGGACGCAGCCCATCAAATCAACAGCTGGTGGGCCGCCAATGCCGCGGATAAAAAATTCTCCCTCCTCGGCGCATACTCTTTGGGCAAGGCCCAGCGCGTGCTCTCCCTCCTCGACCCCTCCATCGCCCCCATCCTCACCCATGGCGCGGTGGAAAACACCAACGCCGTCCTGCGCGCCCAAGGCATCCCCCTGCCCGACACAACCCACGTCACGCCCGATCTGACGCCCAAGGACCACCCCGGCGCGCTGATCATCGCCCCGCCCGGCGCATTGGGCTCCACATGGGCGCGCCGCTTCCGCCCGGCCTCCACCAGCTTCGCCAGCGGCTGGATGCGCATGCGCGGGGTCCGCCGCCGCCGCGCCGTCGACCGGGGCTTTGTGATCTCTGACCACGCCGATTGGGCCGGCCTCAACACCGCCATCGCCGCCACGGGCGCGGAAAAAATCTTCGTCACCCACGGCTACACCGACATCTTCGCCCGCTGGCTCACGGAACAGGGCTATGCGGCGGACGTCGTCCCCACCGAGTTCACCGGCGAAACACTCGACGAGACAGGCAAGATTGGGGAGGACGCGGAATGAAAGACTTCGCCGCCCTCTACGCCCTCATCGACCAGACCACCAAAACCAACACCAAGGTCGCCGCCCTCGCGGACTATTTCCGCACCGCCCCCAAGGAAGACCGCCTCTGGACCATCGGCCTTTTCTCCGGCCGCCGCCCTCGCCGCGCGATCACCACGACGCGCCTGCGCGAATGGGCCGCCGAACAGGCGCAAATCCCCCTCTGGCTCTTTGAGGAAGCCTACCCCATCGTCGGTGATCTCGCCGAAACCATTGCCCTCGTCCTCCCCGACCCAACGGGTAACCACTCAGACACCCTCACCCAATGGATCACTCACCTCCGACAGCTGGACAAAGAAGACGAAGACACCCGCAAATCCGCCATCCTCGCCGCCTGGACCCAAATGGATGCCCCCCAGCGCCTCGTCTTCAACAAACTGCTGACAGGTGGCTTCCGCGTCGGCATCTCCCGCAAACTCATGACCCGCGCACTGGCCCAGGCCACCGACCGCGACGAGGCGGAACTCGCGCACCGCCTCATGGGCGACTGGACCCCCGACACCACGACTTGGGACACGCTCATAGAGGCGGAGGACAAATCCGCAGACCTCTCCCGCCCCTACCCGTTCTGCCTTGCCTACGGTCTCGACGACATGGCACCGGGCGATCTCGGCGACCCCGCCGACTGGCTCGCCGAATGGAAGTGGGACGGAATCCGCGGACAACTCATCTGCCGCGAGGGCCAGCATTTCACGTGGTCGCGCGGCGAAGAACTGATGACCGACCGCTTTCCCGAGCTTGCCCGCGCGCTCGATTTCCTCCCATCCGGTACCGTCCTCGACGGCGAAATCCTGGCATGGGAGGCGGACGCCCCCCTCCCCTTCAACGCCATCCAGAAACGCATCGGCCGCAAGACCGTGCCGAAAAAACTCCTAAAAGAAGCCCCCGTCATCCTGCTGGCCTACGACCTCCTCGAAGAAAACGGCGAAGACCTCCGCACGCGGCCCTTCGCCGACCGCCGCACCCGCCTCGAATCCCTCCTCTCAGACCTCCCACCAGAGGCCCCCCTCCGCCTCTCCCCCCGCCTCACCTTCGACAGTTGGGACAACCTCCGCGAGACTCGCGCGCAAGCGAGAGATGAGCGCGCCGAGGGCCTCATGCTCAAGCGCCTCTCCAGCCCCTATCACACGGGCCGCAAAAAGGGCGATTGGTGGAAATGGAAGCTTGACCCCCTCACCATCGACGCGGTGATGATCTACGCCCAACAAGGCCACGGCCGCCGCGCCAATTTGTTCACCGATTTCACCTTCGCCGTGCGGGATGGCAACGACCTCATCCCCTTCACCAAAGCCTATTCCGGCCTCACCGACGCAGAATTTCGCCAGATCACCGCCTGGGTCCGCAAAAACACCCTCCAACGCTTCGGCCCCGTCCGCCAAGTGACACCCCACCACGTGTTCGAGATCGCCTTCGAAGGCATTCAGGCCTCCACCCGCCACAAATCCGGCGTCGCGCTCCGGTTTCCCCGCATGAAACGCTGGCGGCAGGACAAACCGGTGGATGAGGCCAACACGATGGACGATCTGCGCGAGATGCTCGCCGCCTACGGATAACACCCTCTTGCCCCCACTCCAAAATTGCGTCCTGGCTCCCGCGCACCTGCAACGTTGATCCGCAGCTTGGACGCCCCTAGCCACCAAGAGTGATCAACATGCAAAACCCCCTCGCCGGTTTTGCCGCCCTCCACCAACTCGCCGCCCAGCGCGGCAACGGCCTCCACCCCAAACTCCTCGAACTTGCCCAACGCGACGCACGGTTGCGCGCGCAGGGCGCCGTTCCTCTCGACGCTGCGCAGAGATCCTCGGGGCCCGTGCCCAGGGCACCCGTCAATGCGCATCAGGCCGACAACGTCACCCTATTGCCGATGGCAGCACGCAAAGAACCGTCCAAAAACACCGCCTGAGGCATCCGCAGGCTTCGCGGACGACACCGACGCGATACCGACGTGATACCGACGCGATACCGACGTGCCGAAATCAGCGTCTTGAGGGTCGCCCGCCATGGGCCTATCTCTGAGCGAAGAGATGAAAGGACCCTCCATGATGATGACCCCGCCGCGCCCCGTTTTTGATGCCAACGCCGCCTCCGGTGCCGACGGTCTGGGCGACCTGCCTGAATGGGATCTGACCGATCTTTACGCGTCCGAGGATGCCCCGGAATTGTCCCGCGATCTCAAGTGGTTGGAAGACGAATGTGCCTTCTTCGCTGCTGACTACGAAGGCAAATTGTCGGGGCTCGACGCCGCAGGTTTGCTCAGGTGCATAGAACGCAACGAAAAAATCTCCGCCATCGCGGGCCGCATCATGTCCTTTGCGGGCCTGCGCTACTACCAACTGACCACCGATGGCGGGCGCACAAAATTCCTGTCCGACTGCCAGGAAAAGATCAACACCTTCACCACGCCACTGGTCTTTTTCACGCTTGAAATCAACCGCTTAGAGGATGCGGCGCTCGACACGATGATGGCCGAAAACGCAGACCTCGCCCGCTACAAACCCGTCCTCGATCGCATCCGCGCCATGAAGCCTCACCAGCTCTCGGACGAGTTGGAAAAGTTTCTCCACGACCTCGGCGTGGTGGGCGACGCGTGGGAACGGCTCTTTGATGAAACCATCGCAGGGCTTACCTTCGAGGTCGACGGTGAGACGCAGGGCCTGGAAGCCACACTAAATTATCTGACCGAGCAAGACCGCGCCAAGCGCGAGGCCGCCGCCCGCGAACTGGCGCGCGTCTTTCAGGACAACATAAAAATCTTCTCCCGCGTCCACAACACCGGCGCCAAGGAAAAAGAGGTGATGGACCGCTGGCGCAACATGCCCACCGCCCAGACCGCGCGGCACCTGTCCAACCACGTCGAGCCCGAGGTCGTTGATGCCCTGCGCGACGCCGTTGTGGCCGCCTACCCCAAGCTAAGCCACAGATATTACGAGCTAAAACGCAAGTGGCTGGGCCTCGACAAAATGCAGGTCTGGGATCGCAACGCGCCCCTGCCCATGGAAGAAACCCGCACCGTCGACTGGCCCACGGCACAGAACATGGTGATGGACGCCTACTCCGCCTTCGACCCCCGCATGGGCGAGCTGGCCGAACCCTTCTTCACCAAAGGCTGGATCGACGCAGGCGTGAAACCCGGCAAAGCGCCGGGCGCCTTCGCCCACCCCACGGTCACGGATGTGCACCCATATGTCATGCTCAACTACCTGGGAAAACCCCGTGATGTCATGACCTTAGCCCACGAGCTGGGCCACGGCGTGCATCAGGTTCTGGCGGCCGGTCAGGGTGAGCTTCTCTCTTCCACCCCCCTCACATTGGCCGAAACGGCCTCCGTCTTCGGCGAAATGCTGACCTTCCAGAAGATGCTCGACAACGCCTCCTCCGACACCGAACGCAAGGTCCTGCTGGCGGGCAAGGTCGAAGACATGATCAACACCGTTGTCCGCCAGATCGCCTTCTACGATTTCGAATGCAAACTCCACGCCGCCCGCCGCGAAGGGGAATTGACGCCGGAAGACATCGGCGCGCTCTGGATGTCGGTGCAGGGCGAAAGCCTTGGCCCCGCATTTGAGTTCATGGAGGGTTATGAAACCTTCTGGGCCTATGTCCCGCACTTCGTGCATTCGCCCTTCTACGTTTACGCCTATGCCTTTGGCGACGGCCTCGTGAACGCGCTTTATGCGGTCTATGAAGAAAATCCCGACGGGTTCCAGGAGAAGTATTTCGACATGCTTCGCGCAGGTGGATCCAAGCACCACAAGGAACTGCTCGCCCCCTTTGGTCTCGATGCCTCGGACGCCGCGTTCTGGGACAAAGGCCTCAGCATGATTTCGCGCTTCATTGATGAGCTCGAAGCGATGGAAGACTGACGCCGTCAATCCGGGGTGTTAGCAGTGCCATCTGCCGAGAGATGCATTTGTCCCGCCCGCGCAAGGCTTGCCTATTGCGGCTGGGTAAGCACCATGTAATCGCGGAAATTCTCCGCCCCGTCTTCGGACTGTTCGATCATGCCGCGCAGCACCTTTATCGCCACGGGCGAGGTGACGGGGACAGAGTGATCCAACGCACGACCATCGGATAGCTCTGTGAAGTCTATGATCTGCACGTCGAGATCATCCAACTGGTCGCGGCTGTCAATCACGCCGAGGCGGGGCTTAAAGCCTGTCAGAAGCGCCGAAATGTTCAGCGCGCGATCCTGGCGGGACACAAAGATGAGGAACGGATCAGGCAAGGTGCCAATGGCGCGCGCCTGCTGACGGAAGACATCGGGGTCAATATCGGGCGACATCAGCACAACAGACGACACGCGATCCAGCATCCCACGATTGCCCCGCAACGCAGCCTGACGCAGGGTTTCCATCACCAGTTGGGAGCCCATGGAATGGCCCAGAATGTGCACGGTTCCCCCTGAGCCCACCGTCAGCGCATTCAACACAGCCTCAAAATCATCGCGGGAATACAGCACGCTGTCACGGTCATACGCATAGCCTCGCAGATCGCCCGCAGACGGCCAGGAAAAGACAAGGCCATTGTCGACAAACCCAAAGTCCGTGCGGATCTGGGCGAAGCGATAGACCGCATCAGAGAAGGTCACATTGTAGCCATGCACATAAACCAGCGTTTCCCGGCTGGGAATATTCGCGCGCATGGCAGAAATCATGCTGGGCGCATTTGGGTAAACCTGGCTGTCGGTCATAACGAAATCGGTGGCGGCGTCTGGCACGCCATCGGGCCATTCGATATTGCCCGGTTCATGGGTCGGCGGGACAGATACATCGAGGCTGAGAAACTTGAGGCCTTCGGGTCGTTCTTCGCCAAAAATGGGGCCGAGGTTGGACAGCTCCAGCTCTGTTGCGACGAAGATCCGCTCCATCGTGGCCAGGGAGTTGCCAGACCCAAACTGCGCCACATTATTCGGCGCGCAAGACGCAATACCAAGCGCAAAAAGCGCGATCAGACGGCGTAGCTCAATCATGGCGCGGTTTTCCAGAGGGATGGACCTCAATTACGTTTAGGCCAAACGGCAGTCGCGGCAAAGAGTTTTCGCTTGGGGCTAAAGATAAAGGGCCCGCAACTTGCGAGCCCTTTTAGTCTTGCTCAAAAACATTCAGGCGCTGGTCAGCATGCCCTTTTCTGAGGCAAGGCTGCGCATGCGTTTTTGCAGCTTCTCAAAAGCGCGCACTTCGATCTGGCGGATGCGTTCGCGGCTGACGTCATATTGACCAGAAAGCTCTTCAAGCGTGACGGTCTGATCGCTCAGCCGACGCTGAGTGAGAATGTCTTTTTCGCGGTCATTGAGCACGTCCATGGCGTCCGCCAAAAGCGCGCGACGGGCCTCAAGCTCATCCTTGGCCTCATAATCACCCGCCTGATCGGCGTCTTCATCCTCCAGCCAGTCTTGCCACTGCATGGCACTGTCATCGTCGGATCCCACAGTGGCGTTGAGAGAGGCGTCCCCACCCGACATGCGCCGGTTCATGGAAATCACCTCTTCTTCCGTCACACCCAAATCGTGTGCGATTCGAGCCACGTTTTCAGGGCGCATATCGCCCTCTTCCAACGCACCGATGCGGGACTTGGCTTTGCGCAGATTGAAAAAAAGCTTCTTTTGCGCAGAAGTGGTGCCCAGCTTCACCATGGACCAACTGCGCAGGATGTATTCCTGAATGCTGGCGCGGATCCACCACATAGCATAGGTCGCCAGACGGAAGCCCTTCTCAGGATCGAAGCGTTTTACGGCTTGCATGAGGCCCACATTGGCCTCGGAAATCACTTCAGCCTGAGGCAGGCCGTATCCGCGATAGCCCATGGCAATCTTGGCTGCTAGCCGCAGGTGGCTGGTGACCATCTGGTGGGCGGACTCGGTATCTTGTTCTTCAACCCAGCGCTTGGCCAACATGTATTCCTGTTCCGGCTCCAACAGGGGGAATTTGCGAATTTCCTGAAGATATCGGTTGAGACCACCCTCAGGCGTCGGTGCGGGGAGATTTGCGTAATTTGCCATACTGTCCGTGTCCTCCAGAAGCAGCGCGTTTTGATGTTATAGCGCTTAACATTGTAGATAGGGCTGCAATGCAGTCGTTTCAAGCGAGGTGAGCCAAAACCTATAACGGCAGGTAAACCCGGGCAACGGCGGGGTCCAGCCATGTGACAGGGGGCTCACGGGACTGTGCTGATCATTACAGTGGCACAGGCGTCATGCCTTTGATTATGACCTCAAATGGTCAAGCAATTGGGCCATATCCTCGGGCAGATCCGCCTCAAAGCGCAGCAACTCTCCGCTCACCGGATGCTCAAAACCCAAAACCCGCGCGTGCAGCGCCTGACGAGAGAAGGCAGCGATCATGTCCATTCCAGCGGGTGCCAAGGTTCCCGCCTTGATCTTACGTCGTCCGCCATAGACGGGATCCCCGATCAAACCATGGCCGATATGGGCCATATGCACACGGATCTGGTGAGTGCGGCCAGTTTCGAGACGACATTCGACCAGCGCAGCGGCCGGTGGCGTGCCAAAACCTCGGGCCACGCGCACACGCGTCACCGCATGACGACCGCCGTTGAACAGCACCGCCTGCTTCTGGCGTTCGGTCTTGTGCCGCGCCAATTGTGTTGTGATTTTCACGATGTTGCCGGGTTCAGATGATACGCCCTTCAGCCCCCTCAGCCGCGGATCACCCACATCGGGCGCACCGTACACGAGGGCCGCATAGACCCGATCCACAGAGTGTTTTTCGAACTGTTCCGCCAGGCCGTGATGGGCGCGGTCGGATTTGGCCGCGACCAACAGCCCGCTCGTGTCCTTGTCGATGCGATGCACGATGCCGGGGCGTTTTTCACCACCCACGCCCGAAAGACTGTCCCCGCAATGATGCAAAAGCGCATTCACCAGCGTGCGCGACGGCGTGCCTGGCGCGGGATGCACCACCATGCCTGCGGGTTTGTTCACCACGATCAAATCATCATCTTCATAGACGATATCAAGGGCGATTTCCTGCGCGACAATGTCGGTTTCCTGCGCGACGGGCACGTCGATTTCCACCAGATCGCCCTTGGCCACGCGTGCCTTGGCATCGGATATGACCATGCCGTTCACGCGCACAAACCCTTCCGCAATGAGCCGCGCCAGCCGCGTCCGCGACAGGGCCGCCCCCTCTGGCACATCACGCGAAAGCGCCTTATCAAGGCGCGGCGGCGGCGCATCCGCGATCCGAAAGCTAATCAGGGGGTCCCCCATGGCAGACAGCCCTCAATCTAACTCGCAGTCCTCACCGGTCGATCCCGGCACGGTCAAATACCTGCGTTGGTTGGTGACCATCCTGACGGCCACCATGGTTTTGGGGTTCATAGTGATCGTCGTGCTGTTTGTCATCCGTTTCTCGGACGCCTTCGGCCCGGAATTGCCTGAGGTCATCACCTTGCCAGACGGATCGCAACCTCTGGCCTTTACCCAAGGGGCCGGTTGGTACGCCGTGGTGACAAAAGAAGATCAAATCCTCATCTACGACCGCGAAACCGGCGACTTGCGTCAAACATTGCAGATTGAATAGAAGTGGTACCGCCTCCCCGGCTCGAACGGGGGACCTCTAGATCCACAATCTAGCGCTCTAACCTACTGAGCTAAGGCGGCACACGGGTCTTGTCATCCATCGGTCGACGACACCGTGGGCGTAGCTAGCACGAGGGTTTTTGTCTCGCAAGATCAAACAGGGGCGAGGTCACGGTGCTTGATAGGAATTTGCGGTGTTCCTGAGCCATGCGCGATGATGGGCCTCAGAGCAGTCTAAATTTGATCTTGTCAGAAAGATGCTGCCACACATAGGGGTCGGTGAAATATCCCGGATGCCCACCTGCCGGGACGAGAAGATTGCGCTCTGACGGAACATGGCCAGGCGCGGCGGCAAGCCCATTGATCGCATCCAGGTTCTCAATGTAAGTGCCCACGAAATCATCCGTACGACCGATATTGAACCATGTGATAGGGGTGCCAGCGTTTTGGAAGTCACCGGCTTCCACGCGAAACGCCTCGGGGAAGTATTTGCGATAGAGATGCGTCACCGGCGAGCCCATCGTCACCAGGGTCACGTCACAGCCTTTAAACACGCCGGCCGCGAGCAACCGCCTGAGATTACGCGTGGCGACGACCGTGCCCTGTGAATGGCTGATGACAGTGACCCGTTGGGGGTTCACCTGGCCCATCAGAAATTCGCACACCCGCTGGAAACGGCCTTCAATCTCTGCGCGGGGTGGGAAATTACTGAGGTCCTTGCCATCATCCATCGACGGGTCCAGCGCATCATTATTGGCATAGACCACAATGTCGCGAAACGCGCCCAATCCGCCCGCGACCAGACCGCGGAATTGATAGACCAGCAATGCCAAGCCAAGCAGGATAATGGGCACATATGGAAGAACGGCGCGCAGGAAATCCCGTTCGAAAAAGTCCACCGCACCGAAGCTTTGCCGACCAAACGCCTTGATGAACAGCAGGTCTGCGGCCAGCACCGCGAAGACGACCGTTGAGGCCGCGAAAACCACTTGGAAAAGCCCGTTCAAAAGCAAGCGACCGATCCATGGTGCCGAGACTGCGGTCTTGAACAGCACATCTTTGTTCAGCGCCCGCATGATGACAACGAAAACGGCCACGAGCACCAGCACCATGAGAAAGCCAACGCCAAGCGCCATATTCGGCACAAGCGGTTCGATCGCGTGGTCCAGCGCTTGGGGCAAGACCGCGACTTGATCTTTGGCCAACCATTCCGGCGCATTTTCCAGAGCATGCTGAATGGACACCCACGCCGAGGAGGCCACAACCATCCACAACAGCAAGAGCGCCGAACAAATCGGGGCAAACATGCGGCGCTGCGTATCAGGGCCAGAATCGTCAAGCTTTCCACTGTCATTCAGCCAGGCGCCGTAAACGATCAGGCACAACGCCACAGCAAAGAGCCACGCCACCTCAAGCAACAGCATGACCCACCCGATGAAAAAGCCGAGTTGAACAAACTCGCAGGGTGAAGTTTGCCCACATGCCTCTTCTATGGTCTCGCTGGAAAACAGAGCATCTGGATGTGTTTCGGGCACAAAAGGAATGGATAACAGCACCAACAGGCCGCAAGCCACGGTCCCTATGCCAAAGGTTCGCCACAGGCTGAGATCCCATCGCGTTATGCCAAAATAGGAACCCAGTAAGACTGTCAAACCCGCCGTCGCGGAAAAGACAGCCTCCGCTGCGGGCAGAATGAACAAACCGGCCAAACCGGCGATGATCGTCAAACCTAAAGATGCTCCGAACACGGTCCACCAAACCTGTTCTGCCCGCGCCCAACCGCAATAGATACCAAGCAGGATGGCCGCGGCCGCAAGGCACGCGAGGACAGGTTCAACATAAGGCTGCAGCGCTTGGAGGATGAGACCCACCGTCGGGTCCGTCTGGAAACTGAAAACCCAACCTTCCAACAACAGGACGAAAACGCCCATCAACAAGGCCGCGTTCAGGGCGACAACGCCGCCGATGAGAACTCGAAGGAACCAATCCACACATCGATACCCCCAGCGCGACCTGGTGTTGGCCGCATTATCAAGCGCAAGATAGCCCACCGACATGACGACCTTGAGCAGGTCAAAGATCGTCGCAAGGGCCCCTGTGGGTTGTTTTGAAAGATCGGCCCAATAGACCTCTGCCATGACAGTTTTAACATCGCTGGCAGGCGCGCCCTGTCGCCTGATGCGTTTGAGGTGAACAGGGAAAGTCTTGGCCATGCCCAACCTTTTGGGATCCGTTTTAGACATGCGCGTGTGGATAGGCGTTTTGACCTTTGGTTCACTGCCCTGACCCGGATAACTTTGGGTTTGATCGATGGATTTGCCCTCAAATTCCATATAGCCGGGCTCAAACAGATTCACGATCGTATCATCCGCAATTACCGGCGTGCCGGCCTTTCGGTAATGCTCTGCCACGGCCCCACTGAGCACATCATCCACCGTTTCGCCCGCCACCTGATTTCCGATGCCGTGCACACAGAGCACGAGATGATCAATATCTGTTTTATCCGTCGTCATGGTCTCACTTTCCACAAACTGAAAAATACCAAAACCCGTCGCGGTGACCCGCAGCGCCCGTCACGATGGCGCGTCCAGAACACAGCGCGCGGGATGGTGCGCCCGTGCCTGTCAATCGACGGAGTGTTCCAACACTTGCACGACAGGAGGGGCAACAACCTTTTTCGCGGTCAGCGCGCCGCGTTTGTCATTGATATCCTCACCAATCACCGGATTGGCCGCACGCCTAAAATTGACCTAGCCGCTCAACCGTGTGATCGCCAGAATTGCTGCAAAAAACTGTGCAAAGCGGGCTTCCGCCGACGCAAGGACCCGGTGACGTGACTGTGCATGAAAGTTTCCCTCCAAAGAATTTACTTTTGAAATCAGGCACCGTTTTAAAAATATTCAACAAAATTTGGGAACTCTGAAGCTCTATCTTGAGGCGAATCAATGGATAGAGTTTCCCAAATAAAATGTATGGCATTTGAATCATTCGGTCTAGAACGGGCGCAGAAGGATGGATCGATCCTGCGATGCTCAGCGCTCAATTTTGCGGCCAACACGCCTTTCAAGGATGACAAGCCCGCCGGGGTGTATCCCTGAATTTCCACGTCTGGGGTTCGGCTTTTGACGATGTCGGCCGCGTCTGCGCAGTGGGTGAACCCGCGCGCCTCACTGTCGAACGAGACCGGAAAGGCATGGCGCAGTTTGGCACGATCCGAAAAACCGCGTCCGCACAGATCAAAGCTCCGTAGACGAGAGCCCTCGGCGGTCAGGCCGCGGTCTCGCCCCCATCCATGCGACCCATCTCAGGCGTGTAGATGCGATAACCGTGACGGCCCTGTTCCTTGACGACATAAAGCGCAGTATCCGCTTCTTCCATCAAAACTTCGGTATCGGCGGCGATCGGATCATGGGCAATGCTGATGCCGATGCTTGCGGACACCTGCAAATTCTGGTCGCCGAAAATCACAGGCTTTTCGATTTCTCGGACAAGTCGTTCAGCGAGTTTTGACACGCTCGAAACCGCCGTCGCGCCAGGCAGAACCAGCGTGAATTCATCCCCTCCCTGTCGGATAACCGTATCTTCCAACCGGGTGGCGGCACGCAACCGATCAGAGACACCCAACAACACAGCATCCCCTGCAGCGTGACCATAGGTGTCGTTCACCGCTTTGAAATGGTCGAGATCAATATGCATGACCGCAAAACCGAGTCCCGGTGTTTTAAGCTGTTCCATCGCAAGTCGAAGCGCCCGGCGATTGCCCAACCCCGTGAGCGTGTCCGTCAGCGCGCGTGCTTCGGCTTGGACCTTTGCCGATTCAAGCCGGGTATTGAGATGATGCAGTTCCTTCATGACAGCAGCTTTGGCTTCAACCAGGTAAAGCATTTCGACCGTAAGATCCGTGACAGCAAAATCATTCCCGGTCAGGGCGTAATCGCGCACCGCATCCATCACCGAAATACCAAAACCGAGGCTGAGCACAGCGCCGTTTTCTATCCCCGACATCGCACCACCTGGCAGTGGCGCAATCACGCCTTTGAGTTCGGTATGCGGCGCTGCACGCGTCACGAAATGGAGCTTTCGGCCGCTTTGTGCCAAAAGCCCGTCCATGCCCTGCAACGTCTTTGGCCGCCGCAATTCCAGAAAGTCCAGCAATGCCGCGCCCACCAGAGGGGCATCGCCATTCAGCTTGGAAACGCCTGGCCCGGTGTGGTGTATTCTGCCCTCGTTGTTC
>JBCCCZ010000052.1:0-16998 GCA_039033255.1 Pseudomonadota bacterium | reverse complement strand
CCTTCTTGCCAATGCGGTTGAGGCCATCGCCCAACCCCACGGTCGTTGTGGTCTTGCCGTACCCCGCAGGCGTGGGGGTGTTCGCGGTCACAAGGATCCATTTTCCGCTGTCATTGCCTTGCACGGACATGATGTAATCCAGGCTGATCTTGGCTTTGTCATGGCCATAAGGCAGCAGATGCTCTGTTGGGATGCCAAGCTTGTCGCCCACCTCCTGGATCGGCTTTTTATTGGCCTCGCGGGCGATTTCGATGTCGGATTTGTAACTCATGTTGGTCCCCCGCTTGGCGCTTTAGGTATTTTCATTCGTCATAGTGCATATCCCGCCTACCGGTGCATACAATAGGCGAATCCGACATTTCCCAATCTTCTTGCGTCGCTGGTCGCGTGACACGTTTCATTTCGGAAACCAACGGGCTTCAACTTTCCGAAAATTCTCTCACCTAAGGCACAAAGTCATGCGCCTTTGAAGTTCACCCGGCTTTCCGCCTCAAGCGCTTCATCGGTGGCCAAGTCTTTCTTTCGCGCTTCCACCTCTGCCGCGGCGCGGACCTTGCGCATCCGACCCAGCTGACCGATGGCAATGGCCGCCAAAATGATCGCACCACCGGGGATGAGGCCGGGGCCCGGGTCCTCGCCCAGCAGGATCATCGCGATGACCAGCCCGGCCACAGGGGAAAAGGACGTGGCCAGCGACACATCCGCCGAGCGGGCATTTTTCAGGCCGAGGTTCCAGGCAAACTGTCCGACGATGATCACGATGATTGCATAGACCCAGACCCATTTCAGAACCACATCTGACAACAGATCCTGGAAATGCAGCGGGCCGTAAAGCCAGATGGCCAGCCAGTAATAGATGAACGTGCCCAGCACCGTGCGGTAGATCGAAAAGATGCCCAGCGGGATCCCCTGCAGCCCCACGCGGCTGACGAGTGTCGAGGCAATGAATGAAATCGTCGCGGCGGCGGCGGCGATCTCCCCTTTGCCGAAGGTAAACCCTTCGCCTGCGTTCATCACGACCATCACCACCGCGCCCAATAGCGCCACAACGCCTGCGCCCATGGCCCAGGGATCCAGCTGTTCTTTCAGAAAGAAATACGTGGCCAGCAAAAACAGAGGCGGCTCAATCCGGCCGATCAGCACCACATTGGTCACCGTCGTGTAGTCCAACGCGATGAAAAAGAGCGCAGGCGTCAGCGCCGAGCTGAGCCCCGCCGAAACTGTCAGGATCATCCAATCCTTACGGCTGAGCTTGCGCAGGTTTTCCATCGTCCAGTCGCGCCAGAACATGAAAACCATCGGCACAAGAGAAATCAGCGACCCGAGAAACAGCAGGTTGCACAATGTGATCGCATTGCGCCCCATCACAGGGTGTTCCCGCCCGATATCAGCCAAGAGCGATACGATGGAGTTTGACGCGGCATAAATAATGACCGCCGCCCAGATCAGCCCAGCGCCCATCAGGACTTTGGACGCGGCAGGTGCGGGTAAGGCTGCATTGGTCATGATGTCGGTCTTCCTTCCCTGTGCACGTCGTCCGGCGCGTAGGTCACAATCAGCATGCCAGCCATGACAAGCCAAAACAGCGTTAAAAACAAGCATGAAGGCGATAACAGGCCGTCACTTCGTATTGAAAACCCGTAACAGTGTTTCAAAATCAGTGGCTTACAGGGCGCACAAATCACGCAATTGCAGCCTCGCTTCACATTCCTGTGCAAAACAGGCGTCTTCCGGGGTAAAGCACGCGGGGCAAGCCCATATGGGCGTTGACGTCACATGATCAGACAAGAAGACCAGACCCAAATGATCCAAAATCAAGGCACACGCGCGCAGAAGATTGTTACGATCTACGACGATATCTACGATCTGCCGGATTGTCGGTCCTACTATCGCGCGATGAACCATGCGGGGTTTCGGACAGCCCATTTCGCCGTCAGTGCCTTTCGCGATGCATTGGCAGCGCTCAAGGCGGAGCGCGGTCTGACGACCGCACGGGTGGTGGATTTTGCCAGCGGTTACGGCATTGCCGCGCAGTTGATGCGCCATGACGTGAGTTTAGATGAAGTGCTGACCCGCTATAGTGATGACCGGTTCCTTGATGCCACCACGCAGGACGTTATTGCCGCTGACCGCGCGTGGCTTTCTGCTGCGGACCGTGGGGAAGGCGATCGGTACATCGGAATTGATATCGCGGGCCATGCGCTTGGCTATGGGGAGGCTGTGGGCATTTTTGATGCGGCATTTGCGGAAAATCTACAGGATGTGCACCCCTCCGCGCCGCTCGCCGCTGAACTGGCAGAGGCAGATCTGATCGTGGAATGCGGAAGTGTGGCCCATATGCTGCCCGGCGCGCTGGATCATCTTCTGTCCTCGTGTCCGCGCAAGCCATGGGTCATCACTTCGCCCATTCGCGGCAACGATACGCAGGACGCGCTGGATGTTCTGGCGGCCCATGGATATGTCGTTGATCGCAACGTCTCCGCCCCGTTCCCTCACCGCGCCTTTTCCAGCCCAGAGGAGCAAGCCCGGGCCATCGAAAATGCGCGCGCGCGGGGATATGAGACGGACGGGTTCGAACGCAAAGGCCGGTTTCACGCGCAGATATTTCTGGCCAAGCCAGATTGAGGTTATCACGGCCCGATCACGTGCGGATCACGCCCGATCAGTTGGAATCACAAGCCTGTGCATTGACGGATTTCTAAACCAATTTGCCATATATTACGCAATATGATGCATTTTTCAGCGGAGAAAGCCCCATGTTGACCCGACGCCATTTCCTTCTGACCGCAGCCGCCACCCCGATTGCCGGTTACGGTGCAAGCCAGGCCATTGCCGGTGAATTGCCCGCTGACGGCTCTGCGGGCAAACCTGCGATCCTGTCCTATAATGGCGCGGCCATCGGCGGCTATGACCCGGTGGGATATTTCATGTCAGCGGGCGAAGTGCGGGGGGACACGGCCCATGCCGTCGAATGGAATGAGGCGACATTCCTTTTCGCCTCCGCTGCAAACAAGAAAACCTTTGAGGCCGACCCGGAGGCATTCGCGCCCAAATATGGCGGCTATTGTTCCTATGCGGCCGCGCTCAACTACACCGCGCCCACATCGGCCAATGCGTGGTCCATCCACGAGGACCGGCTTTATCTGAACTTCAACCAGCATGTCCGCTCCGTTTGGGAACAGGACAAGGCAGGCTACATCGCGAAAGCCGATGCGAACTGGCCCAACCCTCTCTTTGCCTGACACATGAACCTTAGGGATGCGGATTTTCCGCTTCCCTTACGTCAGCTTCGACCCTACCTTCCCATTATGCATTTCGTATTTTGGGAGGAAACGATGCAGAAATCCATTCTGGCCTTTGCGGCTGCGTTGACGCTGACCGGTGGCATGGCCACTGCCGCTGAAAAGATGCGCATTTCCCTGCAGCTGCCCATTACCAGCCACCTTGGGGAAAACCTTCAACTCTTTGAAAAAGAAGTCGAAAGCCGGACAGGCGGCGCCATAGACGTGGAAATCTACGACAGCGCGACGCTTTACAAGGACAAGGAAGTGCCCGCTGCCGTAGGCTCCGGCGCGATTGAGGCCGGTGTCGCTTCACTGACCCGCTATGTGGGTGACGCGCCGGTGGTGGACGTGTTCTACATGCCGTTCCTCTTCAACACCGAAGACAAAGTGCGCGCGGCAGTCGCCGAAGGGAGCCCCGTGCGAACCGCGCTTGAGACGGAAATTTCCAAAACCGGCGGGTCGGTTCTTTACTGGCAGGCCTATGGCGGCGCGATCATGTTGTCTAACGAAGGCGGCATCAACACGCCGGCCGATCTGGATGGCAAGAAAGTGCGCGTGTTTGGCAAAACCTTGGGTGATTTCGTCTCTGCCGCCGGTGGCGCGCCGACGCTGATTTCGGGATCGGAACAGTATCTGGCCTACCAGCGTGGCACGGTCGACGTGGGCATGACCGGCGTGTCGGGCGTCAAATCCCGCAAGTTGTGGGAAGTCATGGACACGATCACAGTCACCAACCACGCCAATATCGAATTCGTCGTCGTGGTGAACAATGACTGGTGGGCCGGTCTTTCCCCGGAAATTCAAGGGCATATCCGTGACGCTGCCAATGTGGCACAGGACAATGTGCGCGACCGAATGGCCCAAATTGAGGCTGCGGCCTATGCCGCTGCCGAAGACAACGGCATGACGGTGGTGCAAATCTCCGATGAGGACTTGGCCGCCTGGCAGGCCGTCGCGCAGCCGGTGTATGACGCCTATCTGGAAGCAGCGGGCGATGCTGGTAAGGCCATCCTTGACGCAGTCGGTGGTGGATCCTGACTTGATCTCCATGCGGGCGGCAATGATGCCGCCCGTGTCTTTACCATGAGTTTCATCAACACCTTGTCCCGCATCGCAGGCCTGATCGGTGCGGTCCTGATGGCCTTGACCGGCGCGATGCTGACATTTGAGGTCGTGGCACGGTATTTCTTCATCAAACCAACCATTTGGGCAGCGGAGCTGAGCCAGCTCTGCCTGATCTGGGGCTGCCTTTTGTCGATGGGCTGGTTGCTCAACAAACGCCGCCACATCACCGTGAACGCCGTCACCGCCCTGCTGCCGCCCGTGGCGCAGAAAGCCTGCGTGGCGGCCGCACTTCTTTGCATCATCGCCTTTTCCGCCATCGTCGCGATCTGGGGGTGGGAGATTTTCTACGACAGCTTCTCACGCGGTCGCACCACCGGGTCGCTTCTGAACCTGCCCACTTGGGTGGCGGAGCTTCCTGTGGTTCTGGGTTTCGGACTATTGGCACTGCAAGCCGTGGCAGAATTGATCGCCCTGCCGCGCGACGACACGCGATCCTTGGGAGCCAGCCACGAATGACGATTGTGCTGATCCTGCTAGGCTTGTTTTTCCTGCTTTTGATGGGCGTTCCGGTGGCTTTTGCTTTGGGCGGGATCGGCCTTGCCATGCTGCTTTTGGGCGGGTTTTCCCCGCTGATGGCACCGCAGGCGATCCTGTCGACTTTGGACGGGTTCATCCTGCTCGCCGTGCCGCTCTTTTTGCTGATGTCGAACGTGCTGCTGAAGGGCGGTGTCGGCCGCGATCTCTTTGCCGCCGTGCAGGCCTGGGTGGGTCATTGGCCCGGTGGGCTGGCGGTGGCGACCATCCTCAGCTGCGGACTTTTTGCTGCGATTTCAGGATCTTCCGTCGCCACCGCCGCCACCATCGGCACCGTCGCGATCCCCGAAATGATCGCCCGCGGCTACGACAAGCGCTTCGTCTACGGATTGCTTGCGGCGGGCGGAACACTGGGCATTCTGATCCCGCCGTCGATCCCAATGATCGTCTATGGGTTTGTCACAGAACAATCCGTCATCGCGCTCTTCCTCGCAGGGATCGGCCCCGGGCTGGTTTTGGTCACGTTTTTCGTCATCTTCTCCATTCTCTACGCCAAACTGTCGGGCAAATTCGTCCCCGTCGAAAAGGCACATATACAAGAACGCCTGACCGCCAGTTGGCGCGCCCTACCCTCTCTGGTCCTGGCGATCATCGTCATCGCCGGGCTGTATTCAGGCGCATTTACACCCACAGAGGCCGCCGCCGTCGGGTTTGCCGCCGCGCTCCTGATCACCATCTTCTGGCTGCGGACGCTAACATGGGACAGCTTCTGGGAAGCCGTCATGGAAAGCGCGATCACCACGGCCGCGATCCTTTTGATCGTCGCAGGGGCCAAGGTCTTCGGCAAGGCCATCGCGCTTTACCGCATACCCCAGGACATCTCCGCCTTCATCGCCGCCAATATCGACGGCCCACTCATCTTTATCCTGCTCGTCTCCGTCGTGCTTCTTTTGATGGGTCTTGTGTTTGAGGCGCTGTCGATGATCCTCATCATGACGCCCGTGCTTCTGCCCGCTGCGATGGGGCTTGGTTTTGACCCCATCTGGTTCGGCATCTACATGGTGATCATGGTGGAATGCGCACTGATCACACCGCCGGTGGGGCTGAACCTCTATGTCATTCAAGCGGTGGCGCGCACGACGCTTGCCAATGTCGCGCGTGGCGTCTGGCCGTTCCTACTGCTGATGCTGGTGACTGTCGGCGTGCTCTACGCCGTCCCCGATCTCGCCCTCTACATTCCTTTCAAATGGTGATGCCATGACACAACCCGCGACCCAAGCTGCAAAACTCCGCACTCTTCTGGCCCAAGACCGCTGCCACATCATGCCCTGCTGCTTTGATGCGCTCTCGGCCAAACTGATCGAACAGGAAGGCTATGACCTGACCTTCATGTCGGGCTTTGCCAGTTCCGCCAGCCGCATTGGGCAGCCCGATCTGGGGCTCATGAGCTATTCCGAAGTGCTGGACACCGCGCGCAACATCACCGACGCGGTGGGCATCCCGCTCATCGGCGATGGTGACACGGGCTATGGCAACGCGATGAATGTCCGCCGCACCGTGACGGGCTTTGCCAAGGCGGGTTGCGCGTCCATCATGATCGAGGACCAACTGGCGCCCAAACGCTGCGGCCACACACCGGGCAAGGCAGTGGTGAGTCGCGAAGAGGCCTTTGACCGCATCCGCGCAGCCGTTGATGCGCGCGAAGAAATGCGGGAGACCGGGGGTGACATCCTCATCATGGGCCGGACAGATGCGCGCCACGAACATGGGCTGACAGAAGCGATCGATCGCGCAGCTCAGTACGCGGAAATCGGTGCCGATATCCTCTTCGTTGAAGCACCCAAAGACGTGAAAGAAATGCGCACGCTGTGCGAGGCTCTGCCGGGGCCGAAAATGGCCAACATCATCGAAGGCGGCGAAACACCCGATCTCACCAATGCCGAACTGCATGACATCGGGTTTTCCATCGCTGCCTATCCGCTGTCGCTCATGGCGTCAGCCATGCAGGCCATGGTCCAGACCTTGCAGAACATGCGCGATGACAAGCGCCCCAGCCAGATGGGTTTCACCGATTTGCGCCGTCGCATCGGGTTCAACGACTACTACGAGACATCCGAAAAATATGCCTCATCGCGGCGCTCATGACCTCGGCGAGGCAGCCCGTTAGGGCTGAAGAGCGTATGCGTTTTTAAGCGAAAACCGTGGCTGGATCAAAAACTTATCCACAGAAAGCTGGAGATAGCTTTCGAAAACAGGATAATTGATTAAAGGTTCCCAGCCTCAGTTTTCGGCTCCGGCCGGAGCTGAATTTTCAGCGGATCGGGCAAGGTGTCGAAGCTTTGGAAAAGTTCGCGCAGCGTATCCGGGCGCGCCTCACGACCATCGATCTGAGCCCGCGCACGCCGCTTGATATCCGCCCCGTTTCCCACGTCGAGTGACACGTCAGGACGGAAATTGCTCAGCGCGGGCATGTCCTGCACCAGCGGCATCAGGAGCAACTCCGGCAGCGGGTCCAAAGACGCCTGAACCGCCAGGCCGGCACGGATCGCACGGCCATCATGGGCCACCGGATAGGGGGCGAAAAGACGTGTCTCACCCGACGGCCCGATAGGCATGAATTGGGCAGCTTCCTGCAGGTCCAGAACCCGCACCGTCGGGAACGCGCCCAAGGCGTCGCGCAGAATATGCGCTGCGCCACTGCCCGGATCGCCGAGGAAAATCGTCACGGGCCCGCCAGCCTTTGACCGTCGCGCCAAAGCGCCCAACGCAGTCTCAACGACCTGACCCGCCTCTTCGGCGAAGACAACCAGTTCTTCGCTGATCCGGCGGGTTTGCTGTTCCAGAAAGAAGGCCATGATAACGTCGGCCATGGCATTGTAGTGCCCCAGATTGCGCATGTCGTGGACGATGCGGCCAATTTCGACCTCCACCACCTTGGCGCCAGAGGCATGAGCGCGCAGCATCACATCCAGATCGGCGGCGTAATTGCCCACCAATTCCTGATGCGCGATTGTGCGACGGTCCACCAGATAGATACCGGAATTGGGTGCGCGCAGATGGCTGAGGCCAGGAAACATCTGCCGGATGGCCGGGGTCACCAAAAGGCGCGTCATAGGCATGTTGTCTTCGGGATCGTTCCACGCGCCTTTCACAAGGCCAACGCCGTCGGCCCGGGCTGCGGGCATGGCGCCGAAAAGGGCCGTATCGAACCGTTCCAGATCGGCATCAAGCTTCATCACCCAGTCGTTGCGCGCAGCGCCCATCCCGGCGCGCACCGCATGGCCCATGCCGCGCGCTTCTTCCCGGACCGTTTGCGCGCCCGCCTCAGTGGCCAAAGCACCGGTGTTGTCGGTCGATGCGTTATCGACGACCACGACCTCATCCACCCAAGGCAGATTGCGCAAGCGGCGCACCACGGCTGCGATCGTGTCTGCCTCATTATGGGCGGGGATGATGATGGAAACAGGATCCTGCATTGCTTTCGGTGGTCCTTTAAGGGTGATCTGTAAGGTAACGGTCGGACTCGTTCAGAACAAGAGACAGTCGCGACACATGATCAAAGGAATTATAAAGACTTCGTGCAGGATGCGTGATGCGACTACGGCATCGGCGTCAGAACCCGTTGCATTTTCACAGGAATTTCGCGGGCCAGACGCAGAAGATGCGCCATAAAGGGCTTATCTTCATCTTCACGACGGATCGCTGCGTAAAGACGCTTGGTCACCCCGCCTTGGGTGATCGGCCGGGTGATGTAGCCCGAATGCGTTCGCTGTTCACGCAACACCCAATCGGGCATCACCGCCACACCCCGGTTCGAGGCCACAAGCAGCAAGATGACGGCCGTCAGTTCCACTTGGCGCACCGCGCGCGGCTCCACCTTGGCGGGCATTAGCAATTCGGTGAAGACATCAAGCCGCGTGCGATCCACGGGATAGGTGATCAAGGTCTCGTTGCGCAGGTCTTCGGCCGCGATGAAATCCTTCTCCGCCAGAGGATGAGAGGCGGAGGCGACGAAAAGCGGCTCGTAATCAAAAAGCGGCTTAAACTCAACGCCCTGCAAATCTTCAGGATCGGAAGAGACGACCAGATCCACTTCTTCTTTCTGCAGTGCAGGCAGCGCGTCAAAGGCCAGACCGGGGCGGATATCCACATCCACGTCGCCCCAAGTCTGACGGAAGGTTTCCAGGACTGGAAACAACCATTCAAAACAGGCGTGACATTCAATCGCGATGTGAAGCCGCCCGGCACTGCCTTGTCGCAGCCCGTCAAATTCAGCCTCCAGGGCCTCGATCTCCGGCAGCACTTTTTCTGCCACGCGCAAAAGCCGCATCCCCGCCGCTGACAGCCGCAGAGGTTTGGATCGACGAACGAAAAGTTCCACACCCGCCTGATCCTCCAAACCCTTGATCTGATGGCTGAGTGCGGACTGCGTGATGTTGAGCACATCGGCCGCGCGGGCCAAACCGCCAGCCTGATGGATGGCGCGTATCGTGCGGAGGTGGCGAAAATCGATATGCATGGGCTGGGTGACGGTCCGGCAAGGAATATTAGTCTGACTCATTCAAACCATGAGTTTTATGAAGTTGCTTCATTTTGCCCCGATTGTCAAAAGAGATAAGCCCGTCTTATTCAGGATCATCCACATGGCCCCGTCTGTCTCTTTCGAGTTCTTCCCGCCACGCACGCTGGAGGCGTCTTTCAAACTGTGGGAGACGGTTCAGTCGCTGGCCTGCCTTGATCCCACCTTCGTGTCGGTCACCTACGGCGCGGGCGGCACAACCCGGGATCTGACCCGGGATGCTGTGAAAGCCCTGCACGGATCTGCGGAACTCAATGTGGCGGCGCATTTGACTTGCGTGGATGCCAGCAAGACCGAAACGCTTGAGATCGCAGAGGAATTCGCCAAGGCAGGTGTGCGGGAAATCGTGGCCCTTCGGGGTGATCCGCCAAAGGGTGAAACGCAGTTCATGCCTCATCCTGACGGGTTCAACGACGCGTGCGAACTGATCAGCGCGCTGGCCGATATGAACCGGTTCAAAATCCGCGTCGGCGCCTACCCGGAAGTGCATCCGGAGGCGGCATCAATGCAGGCCAATATTGATTGGCTGAAACGCAAGATCGACGCGGGCGGGGATGAAGCGATCACACAGTTTTTCTTTGAACCGGATACGTTCTTTCGCTTTCGCGATGCTTGCGGGGATGCGGGGATCACAGCCCCGATCATTCCCGGCATCCTGCCGATTGAGAACTGGAAGGGCACCACCCGGTTCGCGCATAATTGCGGCGCGACGGTTCCGGGCTGGCTTTCGGATGCATTCGGCAAAGCGGAACGCGACGGGCGGGAGGATCTGCTGGCCACGGCCGTCGCCACAGAACTTTGCGCCGCGCTGGTCGATGGCGGGGTGGAGCATCTGCATTTTTACACGCTCAACAAACCTGAGATGACACGCGACATCTGCATGGCGCTTGGCCTGCGGCCACGGGTCAGCCTGCGCCAAGTGGCCTGATCAACGCTTTAACGGTCTCCCTATGCCCCGGTGCGGTTATTCCCACCGGGGGCTTTTTTTGCGGTTTGTTTCTGGGCCATTTTCCTGGGGCTTTTTCATGAAAAACCGGGTCACCAGTTTTGAAAGGTCTCAAGATTCCCGTTTTCTTCGCACAAACCCTGGATGAGATGGCCAGCCGGGAGGATCTGCTGAGCCGGTCAGGGATGGAATTTCTGCAAGACATCATGGCGGGCCGGATTTCTGCGGCCCCATTGGCCAAAACACTGAATTTCCAGATGACCGAGATTGCCGACGGGGAGGTGACGTTTGAGGGCATGCCTGAGGTATATTGCACGAATCCCATGCGCGGGGTGCATGGGGGGTGGTACGGGGCGCTGCTCGATTCCGTGATGGGATGCGCGGTGATGACACGGGTGCCCAAAGGATGGGTTTACACGACGTTGGAATACAAAGTGAACCTGACCCGCGCGATTAAGATCGGGCAACGGGTTCAGGCAAAAGGCTTAATTGATCACACCGGACGCAGCACCGCCACGGCCCGGGGCGAGGTGCGCGGGTTGGAAGATGGTAGGCTTTATGCCACGGCAACGACGACCTGTTTGATCATGCAGGCAGAGCCATGATCACTGCTCTTCAGCCCTGACGGGCTGCCTCGCCCGGATCAGGTCGGTCGCGAGGATGCAGTGCCTCGACGGTGTCGTGCAGCTCTTCAGAGGTATCGCACAAAATCTTGCGGCGCCGCCGTGTGACAAACAGCTTAGTCCACCCTTGCCAATTCCCCGTCGATGGAGCCGTAACATCCATGGGGAACCCTGCGCGCCACGCCTCAGGCAAAGCGACCTCGTGCATCGCGAGTCGTTCCAGCATCCACACAAGGGGAATATTCGCCAGCGGCCGCGCATCGTGAAACCCGCCGAGATGGCCGCCCACATCCGAATGGTTGCCGCGGAACCAGACCTGTTCGACCCGGCCATCATAGGTGTCCGGCACGTCCCACATGACGGTATTGTAGACCACGCGCGTCTCATCGAGTGCCAGCGCGTGATAGCCGTGGCGCACGGACAGCCCGAGCCGGTGATCGTGAAACGCATAGGCGGGGACGCTGAGCCGCCAGAGCACCGGCATGATAATGCCCAGCGCCTTAACCGTGTCCCAAACGCCGACCATCTCAATCTCAACTTGGTCGTGACAATGCGCGTTTGCAAAGTCACGGGCGGCCGGCGTGACGTCTTGCGCTTGGTAGTGACGATAGGCGGCCTGCACGTTCCGCTCCGTCGCCTCTGACGCGCGAAGAAGTCCGATGCGGTCGATCACGCCTGCCAGAGACCTCACGGCGAATGCACCGCGGGAGTATCCCAAAAGCACGATCCGGTCGCCTGGGCGATAGCGATTGGCCAGATGCCCATAGGCGCGGCGGATCTGGCGATTGAGGCCACGCCCGCTGATCACGTCGCGGGTGCCACGCCAATCCTGCCATTGCAGACCGGCCTCATAATAGACCGAAACATTCGGATCACCGGCCTCGCGCAGCAATTTGTAGGTCAGCCCCGCGTTGCTTTCGCAGCCCGGTTTCAAGGTCGACATCGTGCCGTCGAGGATGATCACATGGGTGCGTGCGCCACGGGTGGGTCCGGCACCCTTGCGTCCGCGCGTCGGATAGGGATTCAGCGCACGTGAGATGCGTTTTATGAGTGACAAAAGCGCCATGGCTATGAGATCGGGATACCTGTCATCTTATGCGATGAAAAAGGACGTGATCGCATGTTTCACACACAGGCAATTAACCGCCGTAATATCGATCCCAGCGTTCAATCAGCTTTTGCTGCAGCGCCTTGGATCGACTGTTCCAGCCGCGCGAACCCTGAGGGCGTTGGCCGGATGTGGGATCATAGCTTGCGCGCAAACCGCTATTGGCTGTGAAAATGGCGAAGGCCAGATCTTTGCCTCGCGCCGATGACATGTACCCGGCAAGCGAGCTGACAAAGTAAAGCGTGCCGGTTTTGGCGGCGACCTTGACAGGGTGGTTCGCGTTAACCTTGCCGTTTTGATGGCGCAATGGAATGTCTTTGAGGATCGGCTTCAACGCCCCTTCGGAATGCACGCGGACCAAGGCTTTGGCCATGGCATCGGCCGTCAGGCGGGATGTTTCATGCAAGCCCGAATGATCCACCAGCTTGGCCCCTGTCATGCCGAGGCTATCGCGCGCCCAAGCACTCATCGCGCTGGCCGACGCATTGAGTGGGCGCGCTTGACCTTGCAACCGCGCGGTGGCTGTCATGCCCACAAGTTCAGCTGTCAAGTTATTGGAAAACTTCAGCATTCCTTGCAGAATTCCGGTCAGTTTTTCACTGCGATGGCGGGCAACAATCTCACCTCCCGGAACGGAATTGAGCGGTTTTCCGACTTTCATGGTGATGCCTTGGGAGCGCGCGAAGGTGGCGAATACCTCTGCGGCATAGGCCTCTGGCTTGCGCACGGGCAACCACCGGGCGCCACCATTTCCAAGCGCGTCGCGCGCCACCGTCCAGCTGTCGTGGTCTCCCCGGTCCGTGTACGTGTAAACAGGCAATGATCGCGGCGCGACAGAGATTCGCGCGACGCGCACGTCGGGACGATATTTGTTGGATCTGGCATCCATCGCCACGGTGTAGTCACCGCCCACGCGCTTCCATTCGAAATGCACGCGGTTGAAATTTAGGTTGAGGCCGGAAATAGCTGGGTTGTAGCTCACGTGCTCTGGCTGGTCGTCATCAAGGATACGCTCAAAGGGCAGCGCGCCGCCCCAGACGCGCAGACGACCGCGGACCTCCCGAATGCCTGCCTGTTTCAGTTTGGCCGCCAGACTGGCCAATGCGTTGGTGTCAAGCGTCGGATCACCACCACCGGCGAGGATCAGATCGCCGTGCACCACCCCGCCAGACACGCCGCGCGTCGCGATAAGGCGCGTTTCAAAACGGTAGTCGGAGCCAAGGGCATGCAGCGCATAAAGGGCTGTCACCGCCTTGGTCACGCTGGCAGGTGGCAGGCCGGTACCGCCCGCACGGTTCTCCAGCGTTTTTCCGGTCCCGATATCGACAACGGCGTAGGTGACGTTGCCACCCAATTGCGCGGATTCAATCAAGCCCTCGACGTTGGGCGCCGTGCGCGGAGAGAATGCAACAGGCCGCTTTTTTGGGCGCAAGGACACCTCTGGTGCCTTGGCATGTCCTGCACTTGCCAAGCCAGCCAGCGCACTGCCTAAAAATACCCTGCGCGTGAATCCCAACATGCGTTAATTATGCCCGAAGAAAGAAAGAGGACAATCGGTTTTCGGTATCAAATCCCGCGTGATTGTTCACGTTTGGCAATCAATCACAAGTCCCGCGTTATGTCTTTTTCAATTTCTGCCGTAGTTCGGTCGATGAGATATGGCGCATGGGCACGTTCACAAAGCACCAGGCTGGGGCCTCGGCACGGGCCAGCAAAGGACTGGCGCGTCCCTTTATCCGGAACGGCGCGTAGACGCGTGCGGCTTTGGACATGCGCGCCGAAATGCGTTGTCCCGGACGAGCCAGCACGCCGACGGGCACGCGGCGCAGGATTTCCTCCCACCCTTTCCACTGGTCAAATTGCGCGAGGTTGTCCGCCCCCATCAGCCAAACAAACCGAACGCCCGGACGTGCTGCCTGTAGGGCCGCCAAGCTTTGGGAAGTGTAGCGCGTGCCGGCTTGGGCCTCAAAATCACTGGCCCAGATACGTGGGTGATCCAGCAAAGCGCGGCAGGCGGCTATCCGCTCTTGCAAGGGCGCGGGACCCTTGGATTTCAATGGGTTGCCCGGGGTCACCAGCCACCACACCTGATCAAGCCCGAACCGGCGCAGGGCCTCAAGGCTGATATGCACATGGCCGGTATGGGGCGGATCAAACGAACCGCCCAGCACGCCGATCACTTGGCCGGGCCGGGAAAGAGGCAGGTCATACTGCATGCCCGCGACTTGGGCCGCGCAGGTGGGGATTGTCCAGTGTTTTGTTATTCATTCTTTGACACATGGTAAGTCTGGCATCAGGTTTGTTGGTGACGAAAGGACGTGAATATGGCCACCTTCGACCGCGATGATGCCGCCAAACTTGCGCGTCATCTCCACAGTCACCTGCCCTCTGACCCGGCGCTGCGCACCAAGACGCTCGAAAGCCTGCTGGTGGACCGCGGTATGGTGGCACCCGAGACGATCGACGCCTGGGTGGAGGCCTATTCGGACCATATCGGCCCAAAACGCGGCGCTCAGGTGGTGGCGCGGGCCTGGGTTGATGAAGATTTTCACACCCGCCTGATGGACGACGCCACAAAGGCCATCGCCGAGTTCGGTTTTGACGGTGATGCGACGGGGCACCTGAAGGCCGTGGAAAACACGCCTGACCAGCACCACCTCATCGTTTGCACGCTCTGTTCGTGCTACCCTTTTTCGCTTCTGGGCATGTCACCTGCCTGGTACAAATCCGCCGCCTATCGCGCCCGCGCCGTGCGGGAGCCGCGCGCGGTGTTGGAAGAATTCGGCGTGCATCTGCCCGAGGATGTGGGCGTGCGCGTCTGGGACAGCACGGCAGAGCTGCGCTATCTGGTGGTGCCTCAGCGCCCTGCCGGAACGGAAGGCTGGGATGAGGCGCAGCTGGCCGGGGTTGTCACGCGCAATTCGATGATCGGGACGGATCGTGATCTGACGTTGGGGGCGGGCTGATGGACGGTGTGCATGATCTGGGCGGCAAGCACGGCTTCGGGCCGGTGCGTGTCACAACAGACGAACCCGCTTTCCCAGAGCCGTGGGAGGGCCGCGCTTACGGCATGGTGCAAAGCGTGGGCGATCCAGACAGCACGATCGACTGGTTCCGCCACATCGTGGAGCTGATGCCGCCTGCCGCCTATCTGTCAGAGCCTTATTTCCAGAAGTGGCAATGTGTTCAAATCATTGAACTTATTCAGGCAGGCAAACTGACGATGGAAGAGGTTCTGTCGGGCCAGCCCGCTGAACCCGGCCAGCCCGCCAAGATCCGCGATCTGGACCGTGTGATGAAGATCATCCACGACAAAAACCATAGTTTTGAACTGACCTGCGCCGCCGCACCACGATTTGCCACCGGCGACCGGGTGCTCACAAAACGCCACATGCCTCCCGGTCATACCCGCCTGCCCGCCTATGCCCGTGGTCACGAAGGCGAGGTGATCGCACATCATAACGCCCACGCCCTGCCAGATGCGGGCGCGCGGGGGGAAGAGGTGGGCGAACACCTTTATACAGTGCGCTTTTGTGCCGCCACGCTGTGGGGGGACGCGGCCAATCCCCGCGATGACGTGACGCTGGACTTGTGGGAGAGCTATCTTGACCCAACCTGACGCGCCCGTTTTCGAAGAACCATGGCACGCGCAGGTCATGGCCATGGCCGACACGCTGATCAAGTCGGGCCATGTGGACGCGGGTGTCTGGGCGGAAACACTCGGCGCGGCACTGCGCCTCGCGCATGATGGCGGCGCACCGGACAATACGGAGACATATTATATGTGCGTGTTACAGGCGCTTGAACAAATGACGGAGCCGCATATCAGCGCTGAGGATCGCCAAGTGCGGCGCGCGGACTGGGAAGCGGCCTACCACCGCACACCACATGGAGAACCTGTCACTTTGGAGTAGGACAGAGCGCCTTTGTCAGGCCCCGGCCTGGCAATCCTGACCTGCAAACAGCAGTGCTTTATCTTTGGGTTCTCGGACACCCTCCGAACGTCGCGCTACAATAGCCAATTCGCCAGGCCCTGGGTGGGGCCTGACGAAGGCGCGGCGGCGCAAGCGCCTTGATTCCGCGCCGCAGCGCTATTTGTCAAAGATTGCCCCGCTTCAACCAATCCAGTAGAGACGCCTCAACGATCCAGTAACCCAGCGGAGCCCCCACATGGCGCAGAAATTCGTCTATCACATGCAAGGCGTGTCCAAGACCTATCCCGGCGGCAAGAAATGCTTTGAAAACATCCATCTAAGCTTCCTGCCCGGCGTAAAGATCGGCGTCGTGGGCGTGAATGGCGCGGGTAAATCCACGCTGATGAAAATCATGGCCGGGCTCGATACCGAATTTTCCGGTGAAGCTTGGGCCGCCGAAGGCGCGCATGTGGGCTACCTCCCGCAGGAGCCGAAACTGGATGCCACGCTCAACGTGCGCGAAAACGTCATGCTGGGCGTGGCGGAAAAGAAGGCCAAGCTGGATCGCTTCAACGAGTTGGCGATGAATTATTCCGACGAAACGGCCGATGAAATGGCCCGCCTTCAGGATGAAATCGACGCCGAAAACCTCTGGGATCTCGACGCGCAGATCGATGTGTCCATGGAGGCCCTGCGCTGCCCGCCCGATGACGCCGATGTCACCACGCTGTCTGGCGGTGAGGCGCGCCGCGTCGCACTCTGCCGCCTGCTTCTGGAAGCGCCTGACATGTTGCTTCTGGACGAACCCACAAACCACCTCGACGCGGAAACCATCGCGTGGCTGCAACAGCACCTGATGGATTACAAAGGCACAATCCTGATCGTCACGCATGACCGCTATTTCCTCGACGACATCACCGGCTGGATCCTCGAATTGGATCGTGG
>JBCCCZ010000051.1:0-17130 GCA_039033255.1 Pseudomonadota bacterium | reverse complement strand
TTTTCCAAACCGCTCCTGAACGACGGCGACGCCGACACCAAGGCGGAAACGCAGGCGACAATGGCCTGGGTCATCGACCAATGCCTGATCCTGCTGCACCCCATCATGCCCTTCATCACCGAAGAGCTCTGGGGCACGCTGGGCACCTCCGACAAGCGGCTCGTCCACGCCGATTGGCCCAGCTACGGCGCTGATCTCATTGACAAAAATGCTGACCGCGAAATGAACTGGGTGATCTCCGTCATCGAGGCCATCCGCTCCGCCCGCCAACAGGTGCGCGTGCCCGCAGGCCTCACCATCCCCGTCCTCTGCACCGAACTGGACGAGGCAGGGAAAGCTGCATGGGCCAACAACGCCGTCATGATCAAACGCCTCGCCCGGGTGGAGGACGTGGAGTTCACCGACACCCTCCCCAAAGGCTGCATCACCGTTGCCGTCGACGGCGGCAGCTTTGGCCTGCCCTTGGCGGATGTCATTGATGTTGCAGAAGAAAAAGCGCGCCTGGAGAAAACCCTAGGCAAACTCGCCAAGGAACTCGGCGGTCTTCGAGGCCGTCTGAACAATCCCAAATTCGTCGAAAGCGCCCCCGAGGATGTGGTTGCCGAGGCCCGCGAAAACCTCGCCCTGCGCGAAGAAGAAGACACCAAACTCCGCGCCGCCCTCACCCAACTCGAAGCAATGGAGGGCTAACCCCCTCCGGCTTCTTTTTGGCCAAAAATACTCAAATCCAGACCGCGCAACCCCTTGCGAAGTCTGGATAAAATCACTCCATTTCCCGCATCCGCGCCACGTAGCGCGCCAGCGTGTCAATCTCCAGGTTCACCATATCGCCCAAGGCCACATCCCCCCAGGTCGTCACCTGCTTGGTGTGCGGGATGAAGTTGATCCCAAAATCACACCCCTCCACCTCATTCACGGTCAGGGATGTGCCATTCAAGGCGACAGACCCTTTCCCCGCAATAAACCGCGCCAGATGCTCGGGCGCCCGCAGGACAATCCGCGTGCTATCCCCTTCATCTTGCAGCGAAATCACCTCCGCCACGCCATCCACGTGACCGGACACAATATGCCCGCCCAGTTCATCACCCACGCGCAAGGACCGCTCCAGATTGACCCGCTTGCCTTCCGCCCAGGACGACAAATTGCTCTTCGACACGGTTTCAGCCGAGATATCCACGTCGAACCACCCGTCACCCTTGCCCACAACGGTCAAACACACCCCGTCACAGGCAATCGACGCCCCCATATCCACGCGGGCCATGTCATACCGCGTCTCAATCCGCGCGCGCAGGTCGCCGCGTTGTTCGGCCTTCAAAATGCGGCCTATATCGGTGACAATGCCTGTAAACATGGCGGGTCTCCCTCAAGTTATCCCTCTGCACGAGGTATCGCCCACGCGCGCGGCAGACAAGATGCCACGGGTCTTAATTTCGTCGAAATCCGTATATACTAGAGCGACAAGAGATCCGATCGGTTCACTGAGCATGCTGACAGGCGACAAACGCGTTTTCCTTTTCCTGCAAGGGCCGCATGGGCCCTTCTTTCAGCGTTTGGGCCGCATGGTGCAGCATTCCGGCGCGCAGGTCTGGCGCGTGGGGTTCAACGCGGGCGACCGCCTGTTCTGGCGTGATCGCGACAGCTACGTCCCCTTCACCGGCAGTGCCGAGGACTGGCCGAACGTCTTTAAGGCGCTCGTGGCGGACAAAGGCGTCACCGATCTGGTGCTTTATGGTGATATCCGCCCGGTCCACGCCGACGCGGTGGCCCATGCCAAGACACAGGGCATCACAGTTCATGTGTTCGAGGAAGGCTACATGCGCCCCTACTGGGTGACCTATGAGAGGGACGGATCAAACGGTCATTCCAAACTTATGAAGATGAGCGTCGATGACATGCGCCGCGCGCTGGAAAATTCGGATATGGACACGGCCCTGCCACCCGCAAGCTGGGGGGATATGCGCCAGCACATCTTCTACGGCGCGATGTATCACGGGGCGGTGCTGCTGTTTAATCAAGGCTACCGAAAGTTCCGGCCGCATCGTGCCCTGACCGTCCGCCAGGAATTTGGCTTATATCTCAAACGCTTGATCCTGATGCCGTTTCAGGCCGTGGAACGCCGCATTGCCACACTGCGCATCCGTCAGGGGGGATTTCCCTATCATCTGGCGCTTCTGCAGCTTGAACATGATTCATCCTTCCAGGCCCATTCGCCCTTCAACACGATGGCCGATTTCCTGAGCACCGTTGTCGATGGTTTTGCCAAGGGTGCAGCCAAGCATCACCACCTCGTCGTGAAGGCGCACCCCTTGGAGGATGGCCGTGTGCCGGTCCGCCGGCAACTGATGGATCTCGCCCGCGAACATGGGATCGACTCGCGCGTGCATTTCGTCCGCGGCGGCAAGCTGGCCAAGCTTCTGGATGAGGCCCGCAGTGCCGTCACCGTCAATTCCACCGCCGCCCAGCAGGTGCTTTGGCGGGGTATTCCGCTCAAGACATTCGGCGATGCGGTCTATGCCAAACCGGAATTTGTCTCCACCAAACCGCTGAAGGATTTCTTTGCGCTCGCCGAAAGGCCCGACAGGAAAGCCTATGGTGACTATCGCCGATACCTGCTGGAAACCAGCCAGATCGCAGGCGGGTTCTATTCCACCAATGGCCGCCGCCAGCTGCTGCGGCAGGCCGTTGATCTGATGCTTTCGCCCGATGATCCCTATGATGCGCTTCTTTCCGGCACCGCGGCTCCGAGGCAACAGTTGCGTGCTGTCACGCAATAGGCACAATCTGTAGTACTGGATTTTATCCCCGGATTCCTGTACTTTACCAAATAAAATTGAGGCAGAACAATAACAGGTCGAGGAGACCGAGCAGTGAAACTCCGTTCCAATCGGTGGGCGAAGACCGTCGCCCTTTTCGTGGTGGTGTCCATAGTGGCGTCCTGCGCGTTGCCCCGTGTGGGCCCCAACAAACGAGAAATCTTCGCAGGCTCGGTGCAGCGCAATGGCGATGCCTTCGTGGTGTCCGTCAACGACCGTGTGACGCGGGCCACCGCAGTGCAACCCGCGTTGGGTTTCACGGAAGAGTTCAAGAACGCAGGCCTTATCGGGTCAGACACGATCCGACCGGGCGACACGCTGGGCCTGAGCATCTGGGAAAACGTCGATGACGGGCTTCTGACCACGCAGGCGCAACGCAACACGTTGCTTGAAGAGGTGCAGGTGGACGGCGCAGGCTTTATTTTCGTGCCTTACGCGGGTCGCATCCGCGCGGCGGGTAACACGCCTGACGCCATTCGCCGGGTCATCACCTCGAAGCTGAATGAACAAACGCCCGACCCGCAGGTCGAGGTGCGCAGACTGGCCGGTGACGGCGCGTCAGTCTCCCTGATTGGGGGTGTCACCGCGCAGGGCGTCTATCCTATCGAACGGCCCACGCGAACACTCTCGGCCATGCTGGCCGCAGCAGGGGGCGTATCGGTTGATCCCGAAGTGGCGCAGGTGACGGTGACCCGCGGCAACCAGCGTTCCAAGGTCTGGTTCCAGGATATCTTCAGCAATCCAAAATTCGACATCGCTTTGCGCGGCGGTGACCGTATTTTGGTGGAAGAAGACAGCCGCGCCTTCACCGCCCTCGGGGCCACTGGCGCGCAGGCGCGTCTGGACTTTGCAAGCCCGACGATCAGTGCGGTGGAAGCGATCGCCCAGGTGGGTGGTCTCAGCTCCAACACCGCCGATCCCACGGGTGTCTTTGTGTTCCGCAATGAACCGGCTGTCATCGCCAATCAGGTGCTCGGCCGAAATGATCTGGTGGGCGCACAGCGCATGGTCTACGTGCTGGATCTGACCCAGCCAAACGGCATGTTCCGTGCCCGTGACTTTGCCGTGCGGGATGAGGATACACTTTATGTGACCGAAGCGCCCTTCGCCCAGTGGAGCAAGGTCATCTCCGCTCTGACCGGCACGCTTGGCGCGGTGGGATCCGTTTCCAGCACCGCGCAGGGGTTGACCGGCGACTGATGAGTGACCCTGACGAGCATTGGCCCGCCGGGACGGACACGCCTCGGCGGGCTTATTATTTCAACGCGGGCTTTCTGCGGCAGGCCCGCGTGCGGCGGATCATGGAACTGGCGGGATATCCGCTCAGCCTTGGCAAACCCGGTGTCGATGATCTGATCGCCGTTTGGGGCCATTCGCCCTACGCCAAACGAGGGGAAGCCGTGGCAGACGCTACCGGCGCCGATCTGATGCGCGTTGAAGATGCCTTTCTGCGCTCGCTGCGCCCAGGCCGCGCGGGGGAGCCGCCATTGGGCCTCGTCATCGACCGCACCGCCATGCACTTTGATGGCGACAACCCATCCGATCTAGAAACCCTGCTGGCCACCTATCCGCTCGATGACACCGCGCTACTGGATCGCGCGCGGGGGGCCATGGCGCGGCTGCAAGAGGCGCATCTCACCAAGTACACCGCCTTCGATCCTGCTGCCCCCTGCCCCGATCCCGGTTATGTGCTGGTGATAGACCAAACGCTTGGCGACGCCTCCGTCACCCATGGCGGGGCGAATGAGGCCAGTTTCAAGGAAATGCTCTATTGGGCGCGGGAGGAAAACCCCGGCGCTCAGATCCTGATAAAGACCCATCCGGAAACCGTGCAAGGCCATCGGCAAGGGTATTTTTCTACGGCTGATGAAACGGATCGCATCGGGCTGTTCACCGATGCGGTCAGCCCTTGGGCGCTGCTGGAAGGCGCCGTGGCGGTGTATACTGTGTCCTCGCAACTGGGCTTTGAGGCGATCCTGGCAGGCCACAAACCGCGCGTCTTCGGGCGACCGTTTTACGCGGGTTGGGACCTCACCGATGATCGCCACCCGCTGGCTTTCCCCCGCCGCGACCGCCGCCTGACCCGGGCGCAGCTTTTTGCGGGCGCAATGATGCTTTACCCCGCGTGGTACAATCCACAGACTGATGAGCTATGCGAGTTGGAAGAAGCGATTTCCCTGCTGGAGGCCCAAACGCGGGCCTGGCGCGAAGATCACAAGGGATGGGATGCCCATGGCATGCGCCTGTGGAAACGTGGGCCACTGCGGGCGTTCTTTGGTCGGCACGGGCAGATGCGCTTCCTTGAGGGCGCGACATCGAGCGAGCGGCCAGCGATGGTCTGGGCCTCCCAACAGGAAAACGCGCCGAAAGATGCCGTGCGGGTCGAGGATGGTTTTCTGCGCTCTCGCGGGCTGGGGGCTGATCTGATACCGCCATTGTCGCTCGTCTGCGATGATCTGGGCATTTACTACGACCCAGGTCGCGCCAGCCGCCTGGAACAGTGGATCATCGCGCGAGAGACTTTGCGCCCCGATCAGCAAATGCGCGCAGAACGCCTGATCGCAGACCTGAGGGCGGCGGGGCTCAGCAAATACAACCTTGGCCAAGACGCGCCGGGCCTGCCCGAAGGCCACCGCATTCTGGTGCCAGGGCAGGTCGAAGATGACGCGTCTATCGTGTTGGGCGCAGGGGCCGTGGCCACAAATCTGGCGCTGCTAGAGCGGGCGCGGGCGGAAAACCCCGAGGCCGTCATCCTTTACAAACCGCACCCGGATGTCGAGGCCGGTTTGCGGATGGGTGCGGTGCACGAAGACGCGCTCGACACTCTCGCTGACCAGGTCCTGACCCATGCCGACCCGGCCGCCCTGCTCAATGAGGTGCAGGAGGTCTGGACCATGACCTCCCTTCTGGGATTCGAGGCGCTGTTGCGCGACGTACCGGTGACAACCACGGGCGCGCCCTTCTATGCTGGTTGGGGCCTCACCCGAGACCTCGGCCGCGTGCCTGCAAGACGATCCGCAATGCCATCCATCGAAGGGCTCGTCCACGCGACCCTCATCGATTACCCCCGCTACTATGATCCGGTGACCAAGATGCCCTGCTCCGTGGAAACGGTGGTGAAACGTCTGTCAAACGGCCCCTTGCCCCGTCCTGGACCGGGCAATCGAATGCTGGCGAAGCTACAGGGGATTTTCGCGTCTTACGCATCGCTCTGGCGGTGATGGTCTAAGGCCAGTAGGGCGCGCGCCATCCGGCCTGAACAGCTTCCAGCTCATTGCAAAACCAACGCTCGCCCTTCGCTTCATTGATCTGCGTCCGGTTGTACCAGGGCGACCACGGGGCGTGATAAATCCGGCCATTGTCGCTGATATTGCCTTTGATCGGGCACCCCGCCCGCGGGCTTTTCTGCGAAGAGGCCTGCCAGCGCTCGTCGCGAAAATCCCAGGGCGGGATCGCCTGATGTGCCCAGACGCCACGCCCCGCAGCCTTCGCCGCATCCTCACGCGCCGCATAGTCCATGGAAAATGCGCGAAACGCCCAGGCCAGCCCCGCATCCACCATCGCCGCCCCGATATCGCGCTGCCCGGCAAAACAGCGTGCGATCATCCGACCGTAGCGATCCGTTTCCATCGTCTCACAAGTGACCCTTTCGCCTGACACAAGCGTCAAAAGCGCCGTGGCGGCGTCCTTGCCACAGGCCCAGGACCCACAGGTCTGACCAATCTCCGGGGCGTCTATGCCGTGAATACGGTAGCTTTGCTCACCGAGCTTGAGCGTATCCCCATCCACCACCCGCACATCGGACACCGAAGGCGCAGCCACGGACGGGGCCGCGATACCGATCATGAACAAGCAGGCAAGGACATGTTTCAAATTAAAAACCACTTTCTGTTCCCGGCGAGGCGCTGGCGGGGTGTAAGTATTAACATAAGGTTAACACGCGCAGTTTGCTATTAAGACATGCAACGTGAAGGCCCGTTCTCTAGCCTTCACACCGGTTTGGTTTGCAGACCCGGTTGCGGCCATTTGATGACCAAATGCCCGGATTTTCGAAGAAATCTTGGAAAAGTCGAAGAAGTGGCGATCCCGGAAGGACTCGAACCCTCAGCCTGCTGATTAGAAGTCAGCTGCTCTATCCAGTTGAGCTACGGGACCGCTGCGCCGGGTGTAGCGTTGTGCGGCACGGATTTCAAAGGGATTTCAAGCGCAGTCGTCGAAGGGATCGACAGGGTACCCAACCCCTTCCAAATAGAGCCCTTGCGGCGGGCAAACCGGCCCGCAGGCCGCCCGATCGCAGGCTTCAAGCGCTGTCTTTACGTCCTCAGTCGCCCACGATCCGGCGCCAACGCGTTCGAGCGTGCCGACGATGGAGCGCACCTGGTTGTGCAAAAAAGACCGCGCGCGCAAATGGAACCGCACCTCCGGCCCGCTTCGGCCTGTGACCTCGTCTATCGTGATCTCATCCAGCGTCTTCACCGGACTTTTCGCCTGACACATGGTCGACCGGAAGGTCGTGAAATCATGTTGTCCAATCAGATACTTGGCCCCATCACGCATGGCCTCTGCATCCAGTCCATGCGCCACCTGCCAAACCTGCCCGGCCGCATGGGTCGCAGGCGCCCGCCGCATAAGTAGGCGGAAGAGATATCGCCGCTCCATGGCAGAGAACCGCGCGTGCCAGTCCCCATCCACTTCTGCACAGGCCAAAATAGCCACCGGCGCAGGTTTCAGATGGTGGTTGAGCGCCTCCGACAGGCGAAACGGGTCCCAGACCTTCTCCATATCGCAATGGGCCACCTGCCCCAACGCATGCACGCCCGCGTCCGTCCGGCCCGCGGCGGCAATCGTGTGCTCACGCGGCTCAAGCTTCGCCAACGCGGCCTCAACCGCGCCCTGCACCGATGGCTGGTCTGCCTGCCGCTGCCAGCCTGCGAACGGCCCTCCGTGATATTCGACTTTGAGCGCGTAGCGTGGCATGGGCTAAGCTGATAACGGGCCAATTGGGGCGCCACAAGTCTGGCAACCGGGCCTTGCTGTGGCTATCTACCCCTGTGACATGAAGAAAGACGCATAAATTGGTCATCTCAAATCTGGCAGACGGGCTGACCCGCGGGGTGGAAGGCATTGGCGCGCGGCTGAGCGGGGCGCTGTTTGAACCTGTCATCCGGCTGGGCGTCACGGGCCTGTCGCGGGCGGGAAAGACGGTCTTCATCACCTCGCTGGTGGCCAATCTGATGGATCGCGGGCGGATGCCCGGGCTTCTGGCGGCGCGCGATGGGCGCATTGAGGCCGCGTTCCTGCAACCACAGCCCGATGACACCCTGCCTCGTTTTGATTATGAGACCCATCTGAGCGCCCTGACAGGCCCGGATCCTCATTGGCCCGAAAGCACGCGGTCGGTATCCGAGTTGCGCCTGTCAATGCGGGTGCGGCCCAACGGGCTGCTCAGCGGGATCTCGGGTCCCCGCACGGTGCATCTGGATATCGTGGATTATCCCGGCGAATGGCTGCTTGATCTGGGGTTGCTCGACAAAGGATATGCGGAGTGGTCGGAGGCAACACTTGCGCGGATGCAGACGCGCGATATGGCCAAGCAATACCTTGCGCAGGTGGACGGGCTCGATACCTCGGCCAAGCTGGATGAACCCGCCGCACAAGGCTTGGCACTCGATTTCACCACCTATCTGCACGCCGCCCGCAGCGCAGGGTTTTCCGATTGCACGCCTGGGCGGTTCCTGCTGCCGGGGGATCTGGAAGGCTCTCCGGTGCTGACTTTCGCACCGCTGCCGCGCGCAGGCAACGCCCCGCGCAAATCGCTCATCCGGGAAATGGAGCGGCGGTTTGAGGCCTATAAAGCCCGCGTGGTGAAGCCGTTTTTTCGCGATCATTTCGCCCGGATAGACCGGCAGGTGGTTCTGGTTGACGTCTTGGGCGCCATTCATCGCGGGCCCCAAGCGGTAGATGATCTGCGCGGGGCCATGGGCGATATTCTGGCCGCGTTCCGGCCGGGGCAGAATACGTTTCTCAGCCAGCTTCTGCGCGGTCGCCGGGTGGATCGGTTGCTTTTTGCAGCAACCAAGGCCGATCACCTGCACCATTCCCAGCACGGCGCAATGAGCGCGATCATGAACGCGCTTCTGGCCGAGGCGCGCAGACGCGCAGATTTTGCCGGGGCAAAGACAGAGGCCGTGGCGCTTGCTGCCTTGCGCGCAACGACCGAAGAGACCCGCGCCCATAACGGCGATACGCTCGACTGCGTGCGCGGCGTGTTGCTCAATGATGACGGCACCCGCGGCAAAACGGCGGCCTTCTACCCCGGCGCGCTGCCCGAAGACCCGATCCGCCTGTTGCAACCGGCAACAAGCGGGGCCGAGGCGTGGCTTGACGGTGAATACCAGTTCATGCGCTTTGCGCCGGCTGAACTGCGCTTGAAACCCGGCGATGGGCCGCCTCATATTCGCCTCGACCGCGCCGCCCAGTTTCTGATCGGAGACAGGTTATGACCAAAGGCCCTGTTCTGATTGAACTGGACGATGACACCAGGCCGGGCCCGGATGAGGTGCAGCCCGTGCCCGACACCATGCCAGAGGTGGCAAGTGGTCAGGCGATGCAGCAGGTGAGCGGCGTGCTGTCCTACCGCCCTTCTCGGCTCATGCGGTGGTTTTGGACGGTGGTGTTCGTGCTTCTCACCACGCTTTTGTCGATTGCAGCATGGGATTTCGTCACCGGCCTGATCACGCGGATGCCAATGCTGGGATATGGCGTGACAGGCCTTATCGGTTTACTGGTGATCTTGCTCTTGCTCATCGGGATGCGAGAGCTGTCCATGATCGCCGGGCTGAAGCGGCTGGATACGCTGCAAGCCTCGGCCGCTGAGGCCCTGGCGACGCAGGATCTGGCGGCCGCACGCCGCGTCGTGGCCAGGCTGAAACGCCTTTATCGCGGACGGGCGGAGACGCGCTGGGGCATCGACGACCTGAGCGCACAGGACGCCGAACAGTTTGACGCTGACGCGCTTCTGGGTCTGGCCGAAAAATCGGTGCTCGACCCCCTCGACAAGGCCGCGATGGCCGAGGTTGAGGCGGCTGCCCGGCAAGTGGCAACTGTGACCGCTCTGGTGCCCTTGGCGCTGGCGGATGTGGTTGCAGCCCTTACGGCCAATCTGCGCATGATCCGGCGCATCGCGGTGATCTATGGGGGGCGGTCAGGCGTCGTGGGCAATTGGCGTCTGGCACGCGCGGTGATGGCGCATCTGGTGGCAACCGGCGCGGTTGCGGTGGGCGATGACATGTTGGGCTCCATCGCGGGCGGCGGGTTGTTGTCGAAACTGTCCCGCCGGTTTGGCGAGGGCGTGGTGAACGGAGCATTGACCGCGCGGGTGGGTGTTGCAGCGATGGAAGTGTGTCGCCCAATGCCGTTTGTCACCGTAGAGCGCCCATCAGTGACGGGACTGGTCAAGCGCGCCTTGACGGGATTTTTTGGAACCAACTGACGTCAGGATCGCGACGTCTTTCAAGGAATGCGCGGCTCTAACGCACCCATCGCGACAGATCCTCGAAATGCGCCTCATATTCTTCGCAGAACTGAATTTCCCGGGTGGCCGGGTCGTAAAAGGCATTGGCCTCCCCACAGGGTTCCACGACCACACCAATGGGGATTGCCAGCTGCAACACCGCATTTAGAAAAGCCGCCTCCTCCGCCAAAATCTCCGCCGCGAAAGAGGCGTTGTGCGAGCCAACGAAGCGCAGGCTGTCCCCGGCACCACGGGCCATCAGATCATCCAGCACGCGGCCCCAACTGTGATCGGCCTGTTCATATTCTTCCTCACAGCTTTCTGCGCGTTCGCGCGGCAGGCCCAGATCGCGGGCAAACCCTGTCCGCACCGCGGGGTCTGCACCGTAGAAAATGCAGATCGCGTTGTAATAGCGTTGTTCGCTGGGGCCGTGGGTGCCGGAGAGATCATCTTCCTGACCATTTCGATCTGCCAAGTCCGCCTCCGCCCTGAATCCCAGGGCGGTGTCATAGGCAAATTCCGTCGCGGGAACCTCTTCATAGATCGCCTGGATCATGTAGATGGAAAAAACATCAGCTGCGTCTTCTTCCTGTCCGAAAATGGGCAGGTCTTCCACATCGATCACGGCATGGCCCAATTCGTGATAGAACACAGCGAGGATGTTGGCGGCGATAAAACGCTCCTTTTCAGAGGCTTGCGCAGCGCTTAAAGGCAGCCACCCGACCAGTATCATCATGAAAGTCGCGCGCATTACATCCTCCGCCCAATGCATGAAGCTGGTTACCTTGGGCGGCACTGTCAACCAACCCGCTCTTGGCGCAACGCTCTAGGGGGCGCTCCGTAACTTCGGCGTATTGCCCGGGTCAGCGCGGCTGGGCTGTCATATCCGCATCGCACGGCGATCTCAGATACTGACAGCTGCGTGTCTTCAATCAGTTTGCGCGCCGCCGACAAGCGCATATGACGGTAAACCGTCCCCGGTGACGCGCCGAGGCGGCGCCGAAAATGGCGATCCAGCGTGCGGGGCTGGCAGGATAGCCGAGTGGCAAGCGCGTTTAAAGGCAGTGGCCGTTCGACATGGTCGCGCATCAGGGCCAGCGCCTGGCGCACCAGCGGATCCGCGATCTGATCGGACGGGCCCAAAGGGGGATCCCCCTGCAGGAACAATGCCTCCACATCCAACCGTGCCGAAGCGCCCAGATGATCCGCAATCAGATCAAGCGTCAACCCCAGCGCCGACATCGCCCCTGCGCAGGTCATCATCGGCCCATCGCGCATGACATGGGCGCGATCGGCCTCCACGTTCAAAAACCGCTCCGTGAAGGCATCCAGCAGGTCCCAATGCACCGTCGCGCGCCGCCCGTCCAGCAGCCCGGCTGAGGCCAGCAACCAGGGCCCGGCATCCAAGCCCACCATCACCTCGCACCGCTGTGCCATCTGGCGCAACATGCGTCGGTTGGCTGGGGTGTCATGGCCGTCATGGGCGTAGCTCGCCATCACGAACAGATAATCAAGCTTTCCTGTCTGTGCCGCCACCTCAGTACAGGGTCCGCTTGCCAAGATATCGATCCCGCTGGAGGACTGCACCTGCCCCCCATCCGGGCTGACAATCTGCCAGTCAAACACCGTGCGCGCGCCAAGGGTATTAGCGGCGCGCAAGGGTTCGATACAATTGGCCAGACACAGATTGGAAAAGCGATGGAACAGCAGGATCGCAATGCGCACTGGCCGCGTCGGATGTTTTGTCCAGTTCGGCATGATTTTAGACTGATACGGCAAATTAATCGGGCGCGCCAGAGCGGTATCGTGGGTCAGCAAAGCTGAGGGGAGGATGCCGTGCCGCTGAATATGAACCGTGAGGTCTTTATCACCTGTGCCGTGACCGGCGGCGGGGCCACCCAGGACCGCAGCCCCCATGTGCCGCGCAGCCCCAAGGACATCGCCGACAGCGCTATCGCCGCCGCCAAGGCCGGAGCGGCGGTCGTCCATTGCCACGTCCGTGACCCCGAAACCGGCGCGCCATCGCGCGATCTGAAACTGTACCGTGAAGTCACCGACCGCGTGCGCGACAGTGCCACAGATGTGGTCCTGAACCTCACCGCCGGAATGGGCGGCGATGTGATCTATGGCTCGCCCGAGGCGCCCTTTCCCCTTTCCAACCAGACCGACATGGTGGGGGCCTCTGAGCGGGTTGAACATGTGGCCGAATGCCTGCCCGAGATCTGCACCCTTGATTGCGGCACGATGAACTTCGCCGAGGCTGATTACGTCATGACCAATACCCCCGGCATGCTTACCGCCATGGGCGGCATGATGACCGAACTTGGCGTGAAGCCGGAGATCGAGGCCTTCGACACCGGCCATCTGTGGTACGCCAAACAGCTGGTGGAAGACGGCGTGCTGGACAGCCCCGCCTTGGTGCAGCTCTGCATGGGCGTACCATGGGGCGCGCCGGATGATCTCAACACCTTCATGGCGATGGTCAACAACGTGCCGTCAGATTGGACGTTCTCCGCCTTCGCATTGGGCCGCAATCAGATGCCATACGTGGCTGCTGCCGTGCTGGCGGGCGGCAACGTGCGCGTGGGGCTTGAAGATAACCTGATGCTCGACCGCGGTGTATTGGCAAAGAACGAACAATTGGTCGCACGCGCCGCAGAAGTGATCGAACGCCTTGGTGCGCGTGTCATTGGCCCTGAGGAAGTACGCACAAAACTCGGCCTCACCAAGCGAGCCCCGAAGGGGTGAGCGCCCCCCGCGTTCTCATCACCGGAGGTGCCACCGGTATTGGGCGACGCGTAGCGGAGCGCTTCGCCGCCACCGGCGCGCGCGTGGCCGTTTGCGACGCTGACGCGGCAGCGTCGGAGGAGCTGTCCCGCGCCCATCCAGAGATGATCGTCGCCCAGGCCGACGTGACCGATGAGGCGCAAATGAATGCCTTCCTCGGACATGTGGAAACCACATGGGACGGCGTCGACGTGGTCTGCGCCAATGCAGGGACCGGCGGCCCCGCCGCCCGGATCGAGGATCTGACCTATGACGATTGGCAGGCCTGCCTGGCCGTCAACCTCCACGGCACGTTCCTGACTTGCCGCTGGGCCGCGCGGGTCATGCGGGCGCAAGGCTCAGGGCTCATCCTCATCACCAGCTCCACCGCTGGCCTTTTCGGCTATCCCCTGCGTTCCCCCTATGCCACCGCCAAATGGGGCCTCGTGGGCCTCACCAAAACACTGGCCATGGAACTTGGTCCCGCAGGCGTGCGCGTCAACGCCATCGCACCCGGCGCGGTGGAAGGCGACCGAATGGAGCGGGTTTTGTCCAACGAATCTGCCGCCTCTGGCCAGCCAGTGGAAGACCTGCGCGCATCTTATGTCAAAAACACCTCCCTGCGCACATGGGTCAGCGCCGATGATCTAGCCGATATGGCGCTCTTCCTCGCCTCCCCCGCCGCGTCCAAGATCTCCGGTCAGGTGATGGCCGTCGATGGCCACACGGAGGCGCTTGTATGACTGAGGCAAAACACAGCGCCTTCGTCAGGCCCCGGTCTGGCGATCCGGACTTGGGACATGGGCACTTTATCGTTCACTCCCGCCGTACATTTGAACAATGCACTCACCTCATAAATTCGCCAGGCCCTGGGTGGGGTCTGACGAAGGCGCGGCGGGCTAGCGCCCTTGATTCCGCGCCAGGGAACAAGCTCACTGGGAGACCAACATGACTGAATCAGCAGCGATCATCGGCGGCGGTGTCATCGGCGGCGGCTGGGCTGCGCGGCTCACGCTCAACGGCTGGAACGTCCGTGTCTACGACCCCGACCCGGAGGCGGAACGCAAGATCACAGAGGTCATGGACAACGCCCGCCGCGCCCTGCCCATGCTGGTCGATCACGACATGCCCGCCGAGGGCACGCTGACCATCTGCACCACCCTGGAAGAGGCCGCCAAAGGGGCGTCCCTCATCGTCGAAGCCGTCCCCGAACGCGTCGATATCAAACGCAGAGTCTACGCCCAAATCGAGGCGGTCAATACAGACGGCATCATCGCCTCGTCCACCTCCGGCATCATGCCCACCGACCTTCAGGCAGAGATGAAACACCCCGGCCGCCTCATCGTCGGCCACCCATTCAACCCCGTCTACCTGCTGCCTCTGGTCGAACTGGTCGCGGGCGAAAAGACCGACCCGGCGGCAATCGAAACTGCCAAACAGATCTACACAGATCTAGGCATGTACCCGCTCCACTGCCGCGTGGAAATCGAAGGCTTCCTCTCTGATCGCCTGCAAGAAGCCCTTTGGCGCGAAGCCCTCTGGCTGCTGCACGATGATGTCGCAACCGCAGATGAAATCGACGCCGCAATTCGGTTTGGCCCCGGCCTCCGCTGGGCCCAGATGGGCACGATGCAGACGTTCCACCTCGCGGGCGGCGAAGGCGGTATGCGGGCGATGCTCGCCATGTTCGGCCCTTGCCTCAAATGGCCCTGGACCAAGCTGATGGACGTGCCGGACCTGACCGACGCGTTCGTGAACAAAGTCGGCGACCAATGCGACGCCCAAGCGGGCGATCTGGGCCCCCGCGATCTCGAACGCATCCGTGATGACAACCTCATCGGCATCATCCGGTCGCTTAAGGGCAATGATTGGGGCGCAGGCGCCGTGGCCAAAGCCCATGACAAACGCCTCATGCAAATGCCGGGCACGGGCCTGCCCATGATCACCCAACGCCGCGTGGTGCCGGTCGACTGGACGGATATGAACGGCCACATGAATGAAGGCCGCTATGGCCAGCTTTTCTCTGACGCCGCTGAGGTCGTGATGGCCGCCGTGGGCGCCGATGATGATTATGTCGCCTCGGGGCTCAGCTATTTCACCGTCGACACGACCGTGAAGTATCTCGCCGAAACCCATGCCGGAGAAAAGGTAGAGGTCCACACCAAAGTCACCGTGGGCGAAGGCAAGAAACTCCGCTGCTTTCACGAAATGAAACGCGCCTCGGATGGCGAGGTCATGGCCACCTGCGACCAGTTCATGCTGCATGTCAGCCTTGAAACCCGCCGCACCTGTGAACCGCGCGAAGACGTCCGCGCCAAAGTCGAAGCGCTCGCGCGCGCGCATGCTGAAGGATAACCCCATGCAATTCGGACTGTCCGATGAACAGGAGATGATCGTCTCCACCGTGCGCAGCTTCGTGGAGAACGAAATCTACCCCCACGAGGCAGAAGTGGAGCGCACCGGCGAGGTCCCCAATGAGGTGGCCGAGGCGATCAAACAAAAGACCATCGATCTCGGCTTTTTCGCCTGCAACTTCCCCGAAGAGGTCGGCGGCGCGGGACTGAACCATCTCGAATTCGCCCTGGTCGAGCGCGAGTTGGGGCGCGGCTCCATGGCGCTCACGCATTTCTTTGGACGGCCACAGAACATCCTGATGGCCTGCGAAGGCGAGCAAAGAGAACGCTACCTCCTGCCCGCCGTGCGCGGCGAACGGATGGACGCGCTGGCCATGACCGAACCCGATGCAGGGTCGGACGTGCGCGGCATGAAATGCACGGCCCGGCGCGAGGGCGGCGATTGGGTGGTGAATGGCACCAAACACTTCATTTCAGGTGCCGATCACGCCGATTTCATCATCGTTTTCATCGCGACAGGCGAAGATGATACCCCCAAAGGACCCAAGAAACGCATCACCACCTTCCTTGTAGATCGCGGTACGCCGGGCTTCACCATCCGCGACGGCTACAAATCTGTCAGCCACCGCGGCTACAAGAACATGATCCTCGAATTCGACGATTGCCGCCTGCCGGACGCGCAGGTGCTGGGCGAGGTCGATGGCGGGTTCGAGGTGATGAACGAATGGCTCTACGCCACGCGCATCACGGTGGCCACCATGAGCGTTGGCCGCGCGCGGCGTTGTTTCGACATGGCGCTAAATTACGCGGCAGAACGCAAGCAATTCGGCCAGCAGATCGGCAAGTTCCAGGGCATCAGCTTCCAGATCGCCGACATGATCACCGAGATTGACGCCGCCGATTGGCTGACGCTCGCCTCCGCCTGGCGCCTCGATCAGGGTCTGCCCGCCAACCGCGAAATCGCATCCGCCAAACTCTACGCCTCTGAGATGCTCGCCCGCGTGACGGATGCGACCTTGCAGATCTATGGCGGCATGGGCTTGATGGACGATTTCCCAATCGAACGCTTCTGGCGCGACGCCCGCGTGGAACGCATCTGGGATGGCACATCCGAGATCCAGCGTCATATCATCAGCCGTGATCTCTTGCGGCCGCTGGGGGGTTAAGACTTAATGCCTCCGGCGGGGATATTTTTAGCCAGAAGAAACACGGGGAGGCGCTCTGACCTCCCCGCAAGAAGCCTGTTGCTTCTCCTGGCGCGGTCATCGGCGTCCCCGCCTGTACCGCAGCAAGACCATGGCCGATTATGGTTAACAATTGGTTGCATCTTCTGGCCTAAAATATCCCCGCCGGAGGCATAGACCCTTTGTCCCGACTGTCCCAACTACTCCAACCTAAGTCTATCGCCGTGATCGGCGGCGGTGCATGGTGTGCATCGGTCGTGGAACAATGCCAGAAAATGGGGTTCGCCGGGCCCGTCTGGCCCGTGCATCCGAAAAAGCCCGAAGTCGCGGGTGCGCCGACCTTTGCCAGCCTTGATGATTTGCCCGGCGTGCCCGATGCCAGTTTCGTTGGCGTGAACCGCAATGTCACTATCGAAACAGTGGCCAAACTGCGCTGCATGGGCGCGGGTGGGGCCGTGTGTTTTGCCTCAGGTTTTCGCGAAGCGCAGGCGGAAACCGGG